>NZ_ALVZ01000116.1 GCF_000332055.1 Xenococcus sp. PCC 7305
CAGAATCTTTCAATTATTCTTCTTTTGAGTTATCCTAGTTTGACTTAGGATTTTTCTTTTCTTATGTATTTTTGTTCAGGTACTAATTGTCTGTCAAAATTCTTCAAACTATTGATTTGTCTAGGTTCTGGACGTTGTCTCGGGGTTCGTTCCCCTCAACCGCGCATTTACCAATGTATATCTCCTAAATATAAAAGTCAACCCCCTTTCCCAACTTTTTTCCCCTTTTTTCTCTTTTTTCTTCCAAAAATACAAGTGAATCCTTTACCTCCAAAAGCTTTCAGTTATTTTTGTGAAATTTATTTTTTCTGTAAATTAGTTTGATTTATGATGTCTCCCCCAAATAAGGCTCAATTAAGAAGAAAAATATTAAGTCAACGGGAATCTTTTTCTCATGAAGAGTTTCAAGAAAAGAACCTGCAAATATGCGATCGCATAAAATCCTGGGAAGTCTTCTGTGAGGCCAAAACTGTTCTGGCCTATTTTAGTTTTCGTCGAGAGCCTGATCTTATCGCCTTAATAGATAAAGAGAAGAAATGGGGGTTTCCTTCTTGTATCGACAATAATCAGTTGCAATGGCATTCCTGGCAGCCAGGAGAAGCCCTCCGTAAAGGTAAGTATGGAATCAAAGAACCATTGCCCAAACAATCTGCTATTACTGCGGCAGAAGTTGACTTGATTATTATCCCTACCGTAGCCTGCGATCGCTCAGGTTACCGTTTAGGTTATGGTGGCGGATATTACGATCGCTTACTAACTTTGCCCGAATGGAAGACTTGTCCTACTTTGGGGATTGTTTTTGACTTTGCCTATTTAGAAGAGCTACCCAGAGAACCATGGGATATGAAGTTACGATCTGTATGCACAGAATTTTGCCTAGATGAATACTGAAAATTTAATATCCGAGAAGATCATCGAGTCTCGTTACACAAAGATGAGATCATTAGATTCTGTGGGATATGTTGATCTGCAACCACGATCATAAAAACTATAAAATCTTATATATATAATGACCACTAATTTTGATAAGCTCAATCCGCCCAAGCAAGACTTAATTGATAGTTGTGTTCATTGCGGCTTTTGCCTTGCAACTTGTCCTAGTTACAGGGTTATTGGGAAGGAAATGGATTCTCCAAGGGGCAGAATTTATTTGATGGATGCGATCAACAAAGGTGAGGCAAAGATAGAAGAAGCTACTGTTCAACATTTTGACAGTTGTTTAGGTTGTTTAGCTTGTACAACAATTTGTCCTGCTGGAGTAGAATATGATCATCTTATTGCCCAGACTCGTCCTCAATTAGAGAGAAATCAAGAACGCAGTTTCTCGGATAGATTCATCAGAAATATAATATTCAATCTTTTTCCCTACCCCAATCGTTTACGTAGTTTTCTCCCTGGACTGTGGCTGTATCAAAAATCGGGATTGCAAAAAATCCTTCGTGAAACCAAAATACTTGACAAGCTGTCATCTCGTTTGGCGGCAATGGAATCTATACTGCCTGAAGTATCAGCTAATTCTTTTCAAGATAATTTCCCGGAGATCATCCCTGCTCAAGGCAAACAACGTTATCGAGTTGGCATGATTTTAGGTTGTGTTCAAAGATTATTTTTCTCTCCTGTTAATGAAGCAACGGCACGGGTTTTAGCTGCAAATGGTTGTGAGATAGTAATTCCGAAAAGCCAGGGTTGTTGTGCTGCTCTGCCAGAACATCAAGGACAGACCGCCCAGGCGCAAGGCTTGGCCAAACAAATGATTGATAGTTTCCGCGATACGGATGTTGATGCAATTATTATCAATGCCGCCGGCTGTGGACATACCTTAAAAGAATATGGTTCAATCTTGGCTGATGACCCAGAATATCGGGAACCAGCCCAATCTTTTGCTCATAAAGTCAAAGATGTCCAAGAATTTTTAGCAGCTATTGATTTAACCTCACAACTGTCCCCGTTAGCTGATCAGGATTTAACTATTGTTTATCAAGATGCCTGTCATTTATTACACGGCCAAAAGATTAGCTTAGAGCCACGTCAACTGCTTCAGAAAATACCAGGAGTAAAATTGCGAGAGCCTATCGATGCTGCTTTATGTTGCGGTAGTGCAGGAGTTTATAATATGTTGCAGCCAGAAGTTGCCAACGAATTAGGACAACAAAAAGTGAATAACCTATTAAGAACTGGTGCTGAGATTATTGCATCACCGAACCCTGGTTGTTCTCTCCAAATCAAGAAGCATTTACAAACCAAGGATAAACAGCCTCCTGTTTTTCATCCTATAGAGTTATTGGATTATTCTATTCGAGGAATAAAGATTAGGTAATAGGTAATTAGGTGATTAGGGAATAAAGATAAGATAATGAATCAACTATCAACAAAACCAGAAGTTCTCTTGGGAAAGTCTCTTGAAGAATTAACCAGTTGGATCGAAGCGCAAGGACAACCTGCCTATCGAGGCAAACAACTCTATCAATGGTTGTACCAGAAAGGAGCGCGATCGCTGAATGAAATTACAGTTTTTCCCAAGACATTTCGCGAATCTGTTGCCCAGCAAGCTATCGGCCGTTCACAAATTCATTATTGCAGCACCGCTCCTGATGAAACTCGCAAGTACTTACTAAAGTTGCACGATGGCTTAATTGTGGAAGCAGTAGGAATTCCCACTGATAAACGCTTAACAGTTTGTGTTTCTTCCCAGGTCGGTTGTCCGATGGCTTGCGATTTTTGTGCCACAGGAAAAGGCGGTTTCGAGCGTAACCTCAAAGCTTATGAAATTGTCGACCAGGTTTTAACCGTCCAAGAAGATTTTGGTCAAAGAGTTAGCAATGTGGTGTTTATGGGTATGGGAGAACCGTTAATTAATATTGAAGAGGTAGTCTCAGCCGTAAAGTCTCTTAATAGTGATGTGGGAATTGGTCAGCGATCGCTAACCATCTCGACCGTAGGAATAAAAGGTAAAATTCGTGAGTTGGGCCAGCATAAATTACAAGTCACTTTTGCCGTTAGCCTTCATGCTTCCAATCAAAACCTGAGAGAAACTCTAATTCCTAGTGCGCAGCATTATTCCCTAGAATCTCTACTCGAAGAATGTCGGGAATATGTTCAGATTACGGGGAGAAGAGTGACTTTTGAGTATATTTTGCTTTCTGGCGTCAATGACTTGCCACAACATGCTGAGGAGTTGGTTCAACATCTTCGAGGTTTTCAAACTCATGTCAATCTTATTCCCTATAATCCGATTTCCGAGGTTGATTATCAGCGACCTAGCAAGCAACGCATTAATCAATTCAAGGGAATCTTACAACAGCAGAAAATAGCCGTTAGTGTCCGTTATTCTCGGGGTCTTGAAGCTAATGCTGCTTGTGGGCAACTAAGAGTCTCTCAGCAGCAGGCCTCTCAACAGCAGCTCTCTCAACAGCGGGCATAACGCAATTAATGCCAGGAGCATAAGATTCAATCACCCTAAAAGTTTTAGCGCATTGTACTAACAAATAATCACAGCTATTACAAGAAGTACGCACAATATGATTGTCTAAAGAATTTTTTTCAGCAAAACTCCCACAGTTGGGACAATGAATAATTTGTGTGGCAGACATTTTGATTACCTTAGATTACAGTTATATGTTTCATTGATTTGATAAACACCCCTACAGATTTATAATCAGCTGGGGAATACACGAAGACGGAGAATCCAAAAGTTGAATAATTGTATTTTTTATTTGTTAAGTTTTGTTTAATTACAGCTAACTAATGCTTAATAAAAATTAAACAATCTAGGCAATTTATTATTTAAATATAATCACAGTTTAAACTGTTGAAAGTGTTTTAGCTTCGATCCCCATTATAAATACGTCAAAATTCACAGTTCCTTGATAAAGCTTTATCAATTATTTCTAGTTAAAAATGCGCGATCGCTAACAATAAAACTAAGAATAAAAGTCTACTCTCTTACGCTAATATGCCTAAAGTTGCAAAGCAAAACTCTATTAACATCCATAAACTATGAACATTCCTTGGCAAAGAAGCAAAGACTATGAAGATATTGTGTATCAAAAATGGGATGGTATTGCCAAAATTACAATTAATCGACCTCATAAACGCAATGCTTTTCGCCCTAAAACTGTTTTTGAAATGTACGATGCTTTTTGGGATGTCAAAGAAGACAGCAAGATCGGCGTCGTACTATTAACTGGTGCTGGACCTCATACCGATGGCAAATATGCCTTTTGCTCTGGTGGGGACCAATCTGTTCGAGGAAAAGCTGGTTACGTAGATGATGATGGAGTACCTCGCCTAAATGTTTTGGACTTACAACGATTGATTCGTTCCTTACCAAAGGTGACTATTGCTTTGGTAGCTGGTTATGCAATTGGTGGTGGTCATGTTTTACATTTGATTTGCGATCTGACTATTGCGGCAGATAATGCCATTTTTGGTCAAACTGGCCCTAAAGTTGGGAGTTTTGACGGAGGTTTTGGCGCTAGCTACTTAGCCAGGATTGTAGGACAGAAAAAAGCGAGAGAAATTTGGTTTCTTTGCCGCCAATACAAAGCTCAAGAAGCTTTAGCGATGGGTTTAGTTAACCAGGTGGTCCCAATAGATGAATTGGAACGAGAAGGAATAAAATGGGCTCAAGAAATTTTACAAAAAAGTCCGATTGCTATCCGCTGTCTAAAAGCTGCTTTTAATGCCGATTGTGATGGTCAAGCTGGATTACAAGAATTAGCAGGAAATGCCACCTTGCTGTACTACATGACGGAAGAAGGCTCTGAGGGAAAACAAGCTTTTCTAGAAAAACGTCCCCCAGATTTTCGCCAATATCCTTGGTTACCTTAAAATAAGTTGTTAGTTTTTGGAGCTCAGGTTCTAGATTCAATTTAATTTTTGATCTCTAACTCCGACAGACCGAAGGTCTAAGAGCTAAAAAGCAGAGCTCCGATAAAAACTTGACATTAATTGATATTAAAAGTAACTTTGTTTTTTTATAAAGTTTTATTAGTGGTTGTGCCAACAATTTCTTTAGGACTAGAATTAACTGTTAAAGGTGATTTATCGGCATATTTCAAAGAAAAAACGGTTTCTAAATGAACAATCTCTTCTAATTTTTTTAAATTGTTTGGAAAAGGGGAACAAGCTAAAGTACAGGCTTCCCAGTTGCTATTAACTGGTACACTTAACTTCTGGCAGGTTCCACCCCTGCGGCCCTCTGGTCGGTAAAAACTACAGTGGCGGCAGGAAGAACTCGAATCATTAACTATCTTCATTGGGATCGTAATTGCAAAATAGCACTTAGTCCATATATGTGTGTGTTGTTCACAATTGTGCTTCTTAGTGATCCCCGCAAAAATAGAAGACAAGTATTGATGACATCTAGGTTCTCGCGATCCCCGAGATCTTTTTTCTTTAATCTTTTCTTTATTATTGGTTAATAAAGAGATACAAGAGAATAAAAAAAATCAAAAATTGTATCCTAAATAACAGAAGAGATAGCGATCTTTTTGTTAAAAACTCTTGCAAACCCATAGGGGATCACCAGGAAACCTTGTGCTTAAACCTCAAGACAATATTTTTACTTTTCACTATTACTATTAGAAAACGTTGTAGGACGATATTCTAAGTACTTTTCCTGTGCCATACAATGACAACATAAATTCCAGCGTTCTAATTCTTTTTGTGGAGTTGGGGAGTCACAATTAGGACAAAAAGGCAGCGTTTGCGATCTCATTTTCACTTGTTCTAACCAATTTTGGAGGCTTGCATTAGCCTTTTCTGAAGGGGAAATATTGGTTGCTAATTCAACTTTATGTGGTGAAGAAGCCGCGCTTCCCTCGCTATTCCCGAGCTTTTTCGGCAAATCATCCTGATTATCCTGAATAATAATATCATTCCACCGAGCAGGGGCAAAACGGATGTCCTTAACCTCAAAATCTAAGTACTTATTCAGCTTTTTTGTCAACGAATATCTCTGTAAAGTAAGTTCTTGTGCCCAAACCGCACTCGAAGTGGCTATCCCGAGGATTTCTCTGGAAAAATAGAGAGGGCGTGTATTTTGTAATATTTGGCGATTAACAACATTGCGCCAACATTTTACTAATTGCTGATACTGCCTATATTCTTGATATTCTGGCTGCTGAGTAATTTTGCTTAATATTTTGTCTAGAGGCAGCATGAGATAAAGGATGAGGGATGAAGGATGAACGATGAGGAAAGAGAGTCATTATTTGAGAATTTACAGGAATGGGAAAATTCTCAGGGACTAGTCGGATTTTCTAGTTACAATTTATCGCGATCGCTCCAGGAATTTTCTACTCAGTTACAAGATTTAAAATCTCAGACTAAAACTATTCCCAAAATAATCTTAGTAGAATCAGATCCCCCGAGGTTTATAGTTTATTTTTTTGCGGCCATTCTCTCAGGAGTTGATTTATTTATTTGTGATCCTAATTGGCAAAATCAAGAATGGAAACAAGTTTTTAATTTAGTAAACCCCGATCTGATTTGGGGAACCGACCTCAACACAGAAGATTTTAGTCAACAAGATAGAAAAATTAACCTGAGAAGAAAAGATCAAGAACAATATATTATTGGAATTTCCACCGGTGGTTCTTCAGGAAAAATTCGTTTTGCAACTCATACATTATCTAGTATGAGCGCTTCTGTCTCTGGTTTTACCAGATATTTCGCGATCGCAAAGGTTAATGCTTGTTGTACTTTGCCTCTCTATCATATAAGTGGCTTAATACAGCTATGGCGATGTTTTATGACTCAGGGGAAATTGGCAATTTTTCCCTATCAAGCTCTTAAACAAGGACAATTGCCAGATATTAGCCCAGAGAAGTTTTTCATTTCTCTAGTGCCTACCCAATTAAAATTTTTACTAGATTCCAATCCCGACTGGTTAACTCAATTCCACTCTGTATTGTTAGGTGGGGCTCCGCCTTGGCGATCGCTAATAGAGCAAGCTAGAGATTACAAAATAAATTTATCTCCCACCTATGGCATGACGGAAACTGCCTCTGGAGTAGTTTATTTGAAATCGCAAGACTTTTTGAATCATAATAATAGTAGTGGTCAGGTTTTGCCCCATGCCCAAGTAGGCATTATCGATCAGCAGGGAAAACGATTAAATCCTGGACAAATTGGAACGATCAAAATTAAGGCTGATTCGTTGCATCATGGTTATTATCCTAATTTTAGGACAACAAAAACTTTGATTACTGATGATCTGGGATATCTTGATGGTCAAGGTTTTCTCTATATAGTTGGCCGGAAAAGCCAGAAAATAATCACCGGAGGCAAAAATGTCTTTCCTGCTGCGGTGGAAAATGCGATTTTAGCTACAAAATTAGTCCAAGATGTTTGTGTGATTGGTCTAGAAGATGAGCAATGGGGACAGATTATTACCGCAGTATATGTACCTAGAGAAAATTTTAATCTGGACTTACTAAAACAAAAATTACAATCACAATTGAGTAAATACAAACATCCCAAAAATTGGGTAAAAGTTAATTCTCTCCAGCGCAGCGATCGCGGAAAAATCAATTATCTTAAGCTAACTCAAATCGCTCAAAAAAAATTACAAAGTTAACTAATGACAAATTAAAACTCTGGATCAACTAAGTATTTTAGACTAAGAAACATAAGGGATCATAGATAAAAGACAAAAATGGGTACCATGTCTAGTTTTATCTAAAATAAATAGTAACGTTTTATTTATTTATTTATTTATTAGAAATATTTGATTAGAATATAGTAAACACAAGTGTATTGTGTGTTAGCACCTGAAAGAGAAAGGTGTTGATTTTTTATTGGTATTTTTATTAAACAATTAGGTTTAATCAATCGGAGGAAAAATTACCATGCAAGTTACAGAAATTCTTCGTCGCTATCGAAAACAAGAATTGGATTTTACTGGGGTGAGTCTTCATTCTGCTAACCTTAAAGCTGCCAATTTATCTCGAATTAATTTCACTAGGGCAGACTTGAGTGGTGCTGATTTGAGCAGTTCTGATTTAAGTGGAGCTTGTTTAAGTGAAGCTAACTTGACTAATGCGGATCTCAGAAACTCGAATCTAGTGGGTGCAAACTTGACAGAGATTAATTTAATTGGGGCGGAATTAGAAGGTGCAGATTTGAGTGGCGTAGATTTAAGTGGTGCCGACCTGCGTTGTGCTAATTTGCGGAATGCTAAATTATGCAGTGCGAATTTAACCGATGTCGATCTTAATGGTACAGATTTGACTGGTGCCGATCTGACTGATGCCAAATTGGCAGGAACTGATGTAACGGTTGCCGAAACTCAAGGTGCGCAAATCAAGGAATGTTCTTTGTACATGGGAATTAGAACTCGCGCTAATACATCTCACCACTGGGTTACTTGGTCTGGGAATTAGAGAAAAAATGTATATTTTCGCGGGATTTAGTAGGGGCGATTCGCGAATCGCCCCTACTCTGGCGGTTGTTGCTGATGGTCTTGATGAGCAGATTTTTTGAAGATCTGAGTGAAAGGATTTACTCGGAATCCTGGTGCGAGATAGTCTTGAGGTAAATAGTCTTCGGGAATTGTATTTTGATTGCCGTCCCTGAGGGCTGAATATTGGGGAGACAGTATCTCAATACCCACTTCGTTGCATTTGTCTTGAATATTTTGGTGCAGTTGGGAGTAAATATCAGGCATTAATGAGGGTTGATTGGTATAGGCATTTAATTCATAGCTTACGGAAAAATCTCCGAGGGCAGTTTGCAGTACGAAGGGGGCAGGCTGGTCTAAAATCAAAGGACTAGCTAGAGCAGCTTCAATTAATACCTGATGTACTTGACGCCAAGGGACATCGTAACCAAGCGTGACAATAGTATGAACAATTAAAGGCTGCTCAATATCCCGCATCGCAGTGGTGAAGTTTTTGATGTTGCTAGTAATGAGATTGGCATTGGGAATGGTGATTATCTCGTTCTTTGTGGTGCGAATACGGGTAGAGAGAATAGTTTTTTCGAGGATATCACCTTTAACATCAGCTATTTGCACCCGATCGCCAGTCTGGAAAGCACGAGTGTAAATAATAATAAACCCGCCCACTAGGTTTGCGATCGCACTAGCCCCACCCAAGGTGAACAACGCCCCAACAAAAATAGAAATGCCGCGAAATGCGGGAGAGTCGGCACCAGGCAATAAGGGAAAAATTACCACCAAAGAAAAAGCGCCAATTAAAGTCACCACAAGTCTTTCTGTCGGCCGGGCCCAATCTTGATAAAAGCCAGGAATTGATAATGTGCCGCCATCTATCGCGTTGAAAATTATTTTACAAAAACGAATAATGTAAGCAGCAATCAACACTGTTAGCAGAATGGAAAAGAGATTTGGCAAATATGCGATCGCCGCCCGACCCGCATTCAAAAATAAGCTGTAGAGATGGTTAAAGATCGTGTCACCCAATTTCTCAGTTTGGGGCACATAACGAGTCAGCAAAGAAAAATAGATAAACAGAATCAGCGTTACAATTCCCCAGTACAAGAGTTTCACTAAACCCAACAACAAATTGGCCTCTTGATCAACGGAAAATATTTGTAAATTCTGAATCTTTAGGGGGCGAAACAGACTGGTTTTCCAACTTTCTATTTGGCGGTAAATACGATTCAATATTTTCTTGAGCAAAACTAGCAGCAACAACATGGCTAGGACTTCTATGGCTGCGGAGATAATGCGTCGTACTGGTATTTTTACTTCCTTTTGTTCACGGTACTTTGCGATCGCAGTTTTAACTTTTTGAAGATATTCACTCGCCAATTCATCTAAAGGACGATTTGCCGCTTGAGCATCAGCTTCGATTAGGGTAAAAACTGAATTTTCCTCTGTGGCGATGACTCTTAGACCTTCAAGTTTGACAATTGTTAGAGAATCAATCGGAATCACAAAGTTGTTGGCGATGGCTGCAATTTCTTGAGTCGCACGTTCTGCTCGCTTCTTGGCAGAAAAACCTTGAACCTCAGAACTGTAAGTGAAGAGTGTCTCGCCATTAAAGGTGACAGGAGAATCTTGTTGATCAGTATTTTCTGAAGTTGTGGGTGCTATTTCGCCTTGGCTTGGCAAACTATTTTGTGCTTGAACAATTGTGATACTAGGCTTTCCATTGATTACTCCGTTAGAGAATAGCAAGGGAATTCTAATAACAATCAGAAATGTGATTAACCCTAATAATATTAAAGCCTGCCAATATTTTTTCATGATTCTGTTGAGGATCAGAATTAGATGTTTTACTCTGATTACTTAATACTACAACAAAATTTCTAGAAAGTTATTCGTTTCTTCTACAGAGAACCAGATATCGCAGAAGTTCTTGAATAAGTTGCGAATATTAACGTCAGCTCGACGAATTTTCCTTGTGCTTAAATTTACCAAGTTGAACGACGAAGTAATAGGCTTTTCCCTAGATCCCCAAATCCCTAAATCCCCAAGTCCTTAATTCAAAACTAGTAAATTTTGTGCCCATCGAACTCAGATTAATATTACGATTTATGAGACAGATTCTCTGGAGATCAACCAGCAATCGTACAATGGAATTCGTCGGGTAACATTACTATGACATCTAACAAAGATAATGACAGAAATGATGATCGCGACCTAGCGATCCAACGCGAAATTCTCTCAGGCCGAAAATTTTCCCTAGCCGAAGCAATTGGCAGAGAAGGTGGTTCTTTTCTTAAAGGGGATTCTCCAGTACCAAAGCAGCTACAAGCGATCGCAGAAATTAATAGTTTTGTCAAAAAAAATCTCTCTGATCCATCAGGGGCATTAGTTGTGGTTTTATCTACTTGGGTCAAGACGGATTTAAGGGTAGTCGAAAACCTTGACTCACCACTGGTTGCTTTAAGGCAAATTCTTAGCTCACTGATCGATAACCAAAACTTACTCTACGAATTCGTGAGACAAGTTGATTTTAGATGGGGACAGATATATGACGAACGACCTTATTTTCAACAGCCAGGACAAGCTGCTCATCCTAATGATGAATATACCCATGAATCGGTACGCTTACAGCTCATAGAACTACTAGATATAGTGAAATCCCAAAATCAGTAGATAATTAAAAATTAATAAGTAATTTTTGAGATACCCCAATGATTCAGTAAATTTAGGTAGGGTTTGCTCGGACTACTATCATTTTAAATGAGTATTTATTTTTTAGTGAGATAATCTAAAAAAATCACCAAAACTTCCTATTTCCTATTTTCTAACACCTATCTCAAATATTTCATATTGAATTAATTCTAGGTGCTCAATTATGGCTAATCTTAAAGCAATTCGCGATCGCATTAAAACGGTCAAAAACACAAAAAAAATCACAGAAGCAATGCGTCTAGTCGCCGCTGCTAAGGTGCGTCGTGCTCAAGAGCAGGTTTTGGCAGGTCGTCCTTTTGCAGATTCGCTGGCACAGATGTTGTATTTGCTTCGTTCCTATATCAGATTTGAGGAAGCAGGCTTAGAGTTACTATTAGAGAGAGAAGTTAAAACAGTAGGCTTAATCGTCGTTTCTAGCGATCGCGGTCTTTGTGGCGGCTACAATACCAGTGTGATTCGTCGGGCAGAAGAACGGGCCCAAGAAGTTAAAGCATCTGGGTTAGACTACCAATATATTTTGATTGGCAGAAAAGCGATTCAGTATTTTCAAAATCGTAATCAACCGATCGCCTATACCTATGATGGATTAGAACAAGTTCCCACAGCACCCGAAGCATCGTTAATCCAAGACGGCTTGCGATCGCTGTATTTGTCAGGCAAAATTGACCGCGGCGAGCTAATTTACACTAAGTTTGTCTCATTAATTAGTTCTCGCCCTGTGCTGCAAACCTTGTATCCTCTTGATCCTACGAAGTTAATACCTGATGGCGAAACCTTGCGACTGATTACCCAAGAGGGTAAGTTACAAGTTCAAGTGGAAAGAGAAGAAGTTCAGATTGTAGAAGAAGGAATCAAAGCACAATTAATTTTGGAGCAAAATCCTGCCCAACTACTAGACTCGCTACTGCCTCTGTACATACTCAATCAATTGTTGCGAGCGCTGCAAGAATCGGCAGCTAGTGAATTGGCAGCGAGAATGAATGCCATGAGCAATGCTAGCGAAAATGCAACAGAACTGATTGGTTCTTTGACTTTAAGTTATAACAAAGCCCGACAAGCAGCTATTACACAAGAACTTCTAGAAGTTGTAGCCGGAGCAGAGGGGCTTAGATAAGGGATGAGGGATGAAGGATGAGGGATGAGGATTTGGTGAACTAGTAGATTTTCTGCTTCATACCAATAAATTAGCAACATCATAGAAAATAAATCATAAAAATGACTAGTAACAGCAATCAACCCCAAGAAAAATATGGCGTCTACCGAATGACAGGGAAAACAAGCGGTGGTTTGGTTTATCGACTTGTGGAAGGCCCTTATACGGAAAGAAAAACAGCTATTCGTAAAGCCGATGAACTCAATGCGAGTGAACCAGAATCTTATTTTGGCTATGTTGTCAGCGAATATCAAGGAGAATCTTGGTCTCCCGAAAGACCTAGTAGCTTCATGATGGAAAAAGACAATGGGGAATGAAATTTCTATTTAAAATTGGATAAACTCTCATTGGGAAAGTCAAAAGTCAAATACCCATTACCCATTACTCATTACCCATTACCCTAACGAATGCCTCATAATTTACTCTTAAACACTGAGATAGATATCTTGGTTTTACTTCTGGTTGCTTGTTTATCAGCGATCGCGTTTAAAAAAATTAACTTCCCCTACACAGTAGGCTTAGTTATTGTCGGCTTAATCCTGAGCTTTTTAGCCAGAAATGTTGAAGCATTAGCAGTTATCAATACTTTTAGCCTTTCA
Source organism: Xenococcus sp. PCC 7305 (assembly GCF_000332055.1). Lineage (GTDB taxonomy): Bacteria > Cyanobacteriota > Cyanobacteriia > Cyanobacteriales > Xenococcaceae > Xenococcus. The sequence continues at coordinate 12,863 of NZ_ALVZ01000116.1, forward strand.
GAAGAGCTGATTTTATTTATTTTTGTCCCGCCCTTAATTTTTGAGTCGGCCTTAAATATGGACAGTAGGTTACTACTACGGAATCTTCCTCCCGTATTAATGCTAGCTGCTCCTGGGTTGCTAATCTCTACTGCTATTGTGGGTACAATTTTGGCTTGGCTAACGCCTTTGACTTTGGGTCAAGCATTATTGTTTGGTAGTTTGATTTCTGCTACTGATCCTGTGGCGGTGATTGCTTTGTTTAAAGAACTAGGCGCACCGAAACAATTAGCGATCTTAGTCGAAGGAGAAAGTTTATTTAATGATGCCACCGCGATTGTCACATTCAATATTATCTTGGGTATCATTGCCGCAGGAGCAGTCGGAGCAGAGGCAATTCAAAAAGGTGCGATCGATTTTCTAGTTTCCTTTATCGGAGGAATTGCGGTCGGGGCAGTATTTGGTTATGTCATGCGTTGGGCCATGAATCTGGCAAAAGAGAATTCTTTGCTATTGTCTACTATTACTACCATTACAGCCTATGGCGCTTTTTTAATCGCTGACGAATTGCTTGAGGTTTCTCCTGTAATGTCAGTCGTTAGTGCAGGTTTAGTAGTAGGTTGGTATAAATCTAATCGTTTAGAGGCAAAAACTAGGGAATATGTCAGTGAATTCTGGGAATATGCTTCATTTTTGGCTAACAGTCTGATTTTCTTGCTGGTCGGCATTACAGCTTCTAGCTTTGGGTTTTTCGAGCAACTTAGTCAAACTCAGGTTTTGTTGACTAGTTTGGGTATTACAATTGCTACTGTTTTAGCAGCTCGTGCCATTGTAATTTTTACTTTAGTGCCTCTTGTGAATCTTTTCCGTGCAGAGAAAATTCCCTTTAGCTATCAGCTAGTGGGGTATTGGGGTGGTTTGCGCGGAGCTGTCTGTCTGGCATTGGCCCTCAGCATTGATGCTGAGTTTCCCAATCGAGATTTGATCGTAATTTTAACTTTGGGCATAGCTTTGTTTACACTGATCATCCCTGGAACTACTGTCGGCAAATTGATCCAAAAACTAGAGCTCAATCGACCTTCAGTTTTGGATCAGGTAGGAAAAGCGCTAGCTACAGTTATTGCTAAGCGAGAAATAGTCAGGCAATCTAGTGACCTCGAAAATATTGATTTCTTTTCTCCTACTGTTGTCGAAAGGTTCACCCAAAAATATCAGCAGGAAGTGGGCCAAGCGGAGCAAGTTTTAATTAATTTCCGGAGTGAGCTGAATTTGAGTAAAACTGAAATCCAGCAAGTAGTTTGGTCAGAAGCATTGGCGATCGAGCAGCAGGTGTATTGCGAACTTAAGGATCAAGGTTTTATGTCCAAGCCAGTTTTGGCACAGTTGACCTTAATGATGAATTTAAAAGGAGATGCGGTACAGGCGGGGAATATTCCTCCAGAATTACCAATGGTTGAAACGTTGGAGACTCGTATTAGTAATCTGTTAATCAAGTTATTTGATGGTAGCTCTTGGACACAGCAAATTCAGACTAATTTAACTGTGGCGAACTATGAGTATCTCACCTTTATTGACTATGCTTGTGAGCAAGTGCCACTTCGACTGCGAAATTTGGTTAGAGATAGTGGAATTCCTGGCCCTGCCCTTGAAGGCTGTGCTGGTTGCTATGAAGAGATTCGACAAGAAATAACTAAGCAAGCGGCGGCTATTGTAGAAGAATATCCTGAGCTTGCGATCGCATTGCAGACAAAAATTAGCGATCGCTTTGCCCTGGTTTCCCAAACTCGAACTATTGAGCGTTTAGCTTCTGAAGGGGTGATTAGCGAAACTGTAGCAGCTCAAATTGGGGAGTAATCTTTAATTATTTAGTCTTAAATTTTGGGATATGGATAGGTTCTAAAAATTCGATTTTGATTGGAGGTTACGAGTGATCGCCTTTCCCCAATATTTATTCAATAGTCACATCAGACAATAAATCAGATATCTCTGAGCTCATTTCTTCTGTGTAGGGCACAAGAGAAGTAGGTTCTTTAATTACTTTTTTTATCAAAATATTGAGGAAAAGACTCAGAGTAAAACTTTCAGATTCATCTTTTGCTAGATTAATGGAATAGTTTTTGCTTGATTTATAAGTCATTTTCAGTGACAGCATTCTTGTTTGTTAGCAATGTTATTACATTTTATTATTAACGTTTGGAGCTACTTTCCATTAATTTAGACTAATTGATGTTTCAAACCATCTTTGCCACTATTTTTAACTTGATACATCAAGTTATCTACTTGTTCGAGCATATAATCTACAGAGTCTGGTGATTTTAAAAAGGTAATAGCTCCCATGCTAAAACCAACATCAAAAGAATTATCCTGAGCTGCCTGGGTTAATTTTTTTTGAGTCCGCTGTAAAACTAACTCTGCTGGTTGATAGTCTGTTTCAGGTAGTAGCAATGCAAATTCATCACCTCCTAAACGAGCAAAGATATCAGTTTCACGAAGGCTATTGCAGACAGTGTCGGCTATTAAACATAGCAGCTCATCTCCTCTAACATGTCCAAAGTCATCGTTAACCCGTTTGAAATTATCAACGTCAATATAAACCAGAGTCAAGCAACGTTGATAGCGAAGAGCTCGTTTACTTTCAACTCTTAAAATTTCCAAAAAATAACGCCGATTGTAAATTTGGGTTAAACCATCAATACGAGCTAAATCTTTTTCTCGTTCGTAGGCATCTTTGAGAGCGGATAATAAATAAACTACTATTAGAAATACAGTTAAGATTACTAGAGTATTCCATGTGAGTAATAAAATACTTAAATCTGTCTTAGCGATATATTCAGCAAGATACCAAATTATGCCACTAACTATTGAGAGTAAAACTCCAGGAGTTCTGGACACATATCTAGTAACAATAAATATCGGAATTAGATAACAAATAGATAAAGAAATGTCGATAGTAATTAAGTAATCAATCAACCCAATTACCAAGACAGTTAAAATTCCAATGGTGAAAATTTTAGGCTTAGAAAGAGACATTTAGATAAGATTTTAGTTCTGCTTCAATAACTTTTGAATAAAGCAAAGCATAAAGATTATTTTAGTAGGTAAAAATTGATTGCTTATGTTCAAAATAACTAACAATGCTGAATTGCTACATCAGTGATTTCCGAGAATTTCAACAAATTCATGGTAAAAAATACCTCAATCGACAGCAGTTAAGGAATAAGAAACTTTTTTGGCTATATCCCTTACAATACTGTTCGGTTAAGAACTAAGGAGGAGGCTGGAGGCTGAGTATCTAAATGATAAAATTTTCTATAGTTATTTAGACTTCTTGCCAAATCGGAATATGGAACCTTTATCGGTGATCGCGATCGCAACCTTAGCTTTTATTTCCCGCATAGCTGCGGAAACTGAGATCGCAAAATTTGTAGAATAGAAAGCTAATCCTTCTAGCGCGATCGCTCATGGTATCTTCTTAAACAAGAGCGTCTAACCTTGGAAAAACTTTGCTGATTGATTCTTTGTATAGTAAAAGTAATCTTGCAGAAATAAAATCACTTTAAATAACTTATTCAAACTATATTTATCATGTCAGTTTCTCAGCTATTCGATGTTGCCAATATCTTTGTTCTACCGTTTTGGTTTTTGATGATTTTCTTGCCCAAATGGGGAATAACCCAAAAAGTAATGGATTCTTTGCTGCCATTTGTCGCTTTAGCTGGTTTATATATTTACCTTTTTTCAGGGACAATTACCGCAGAGTCTGCGCAAGCTTTGGCTGATCCTGGGTTGGCAGATATCGCTCGATTTTTCTCTGATGAGAGAATTGCTGCTACAGGATGGGTTCATTTTCTAGTTCTTGATTTATTTGTTGGGCGCTGGATTTATTGGCAAGGGCAAAAAACTGGTGTTTGGACGTTTCATTCTCTGGCTCTTTGTTTGTTTGCGGGACCAATTGGATTGCTTGCTCATATTGTTACGGCTTGGGTTACGAAGCGATTTTTCTCGACTTCTGAAGAGGGGGAATCTGCTACTGTTGCTACTTCCTAAATAATTTAGGGTTTCCTCAAAGTTAATAATTTTCGTCTCAAAATTATCTAATCAAAGCCATAAATGCAATTGGGGGACTAGCCCCCCAAACCCTTACAAGGGTAGGTTTTTTACTTTTAATGTAAAGTTTGATTAAAAACATTGAAAATAAAAAGGCTAGGAGAAATTTTGAGACACTTATTGTTCAAAAAAAACTTTTCTATTGGCGTTTTGATCTAGTTAAAAGTTGTTAATTACTCCTTTGTAAAAAGTCTACCCCTGTGAGCCCCCCAAACCCCCCACTGGTGAGCTACGCCCGCCCCAGGCCCCCAGCGATTTTTTGACACGTGAGTCGGGAAGATTTTTGATGTTCCTGTAGGTTGACAAAAGTTATTAACGTTATTCTTAGGGTTGTTATGAGCAAAATAAGTCGACAAATAAATACAGTAATAGTAAGAATAGCAATAAAACGAGCGGTCGCATTACAGAAAAGTGATCGCAACTAGAGTGAGATTCAAGATTTTTCGATCAAAACAGATTACTAGTACCGCTGCGCGGAAGTCAAAAGTCAAAAGTTTTTGAGAGTAAGGGTTTCAAGCTTTTCTAGTGGTTGTTGTATTTACACCCATGCCCACTAGTTTGCTACAATTTTCATAGTTATTTGGAATTTACCTGAAATAAAGAATGGAACCCTTATCGTCTCTAGCTATTACAACTCTGGCGTTTATTTCTCTAAAAGCTTCGGAAACGGTAATTGAGAAATTTACAGAGACAGCTCTTACGAAGGCCAATGAATTAAGGGAAAAGATTTGGCATAAATTGCAAGGTAATTCAGCAGCGAAAAAAGCTTTGCAGGCAGCACAAGATGGTTCAGAAACAGATTTAGAAGCCGTGGCGGATTATCTAAAGATTGCGATGCGAGAAGATCCAGAGTTTGCTGAAGAAATTAAGGTATTGGCTGAAGAAATCGAGGCGGAAAAAATAGAAGATCAAAGCGTTTGGAAAATGATTATTAGAGACCAAGGTACAGGTTCTCAAATCGAAAATAGAAATACGGGTGGAGAAAACTACAGTGGAAATATCACCATTAATAAAATAGATAAACAATATTGACTAGAGCCGTCCGAACGGGAACGGACAAAGTTAAATCCTCCACAAACGAATAGGCTTGTTCAAGCTCCTCCGTTGCCAAGTCATTTTGTGGATCGTCCTGAAGTTAGTGCAGATCTGAAGCAACGGTTATTAGCAGATTCAAATAATCATTCAGGAACTTTGGTGATTAGTGCCATTCAAGGTTTGGGGGGAATTGGCAAAACGATCTTGGCTCAAGCTTTGGCTCATGATCCGCAGGTACAAGAACGTTTCCGTGATGGAATTCTGTGGGCGACTTTGGGTCAGCAACCTGATATTTTGCCTTTGCTCCAAGGTTGGATTGTTGCTCTGAAAGATTACGATTACAAACCAACAACTGTTAAGGCTGCTTCGAGTCATCTCAATAGTTTGCTATATGACAAAGCTGTTTTATTGGTGATAGATGATGGTTGGAATACCGAAGATATTGAACCTTTTCGGGTTGGTAGTGGTAATTGTCAGGTGATTATTACGACTCGTCGAGCTGATGTGGCAGAGGAAGTGGATGCTCAGCTTTATTCGTTGGATTTGATGAATGAAGAACAATCTTTAACGCTGTTGGCGAGGCGTTTAGGAAGAGAGTTAGCGGAGGAAGAAAAAGCAGACGCTCAGGATTTGGCAGCGGCAGTGGGATATTTACCAATTGCCCTTGATTTGGCAGCAGCGAGGGTTGCGAGGGGAAAATCTTGGTCAGATTTAAATTCGGCTTTGACGGCAGAGATTGCTCGTTTAGAAGTACTGGAAGGTGTGCGTCGTCGGAGTAAGAAGGAAACTCGTTTGGAAGCATCTTTTAATCTCAGTCTGAATGTTTTAAGGGAAGATTTTCCTGAAGCTTGGGAAAGTTTTGTTTGGTTGGCAGTGTTACCAGAAGATGTCAGTATTGCTGCGCCGATGGTGGCAACTTTGTGGCAAGTAGAGGTGGCAGAAGCAGCGGATAGGTTGGAACTGTTTTGGAATGATGCTTTATTGCTGCCTAGTGTTCCTGTGAGAATTGGAACGGAGGAATGGGCAAGTTATCGGGTTCATGATTTGCTGCATGACTTGGCAATTAAGTGGTTAACTACTAAGAAAAGTCCAGGATTAGGATTAGCTATTCCCGAGGCTCATGATATTTTATTGGAGCGTTATCGAAATAATTTGGATGATGGAAACTGGCACAAGGTAGTTGATGATGGTTATATTTGTGAACGCTTGACTTGGCATATGGAAAAGGCGGGAGCTATTGAGGCGATTCATCAGCTTTTACGAGAAGAAACAGAGTCAGAAAAAAACGGTTGGTATACAAAATGTGAAAGCTTGGGGAAAACAGCTATTTTTGTGGGAGATGTGGCTCGGGCTTGGAGGTTAGCTGAAGCGGAATATGAGACGAATCCTTCTAGAGCGATCGGTTTGCAATGTCGCTATGCTTTAATTACTTCTTCGCTAAATACTATGGCGGCTAATATTCCTCCAGAATTAATTTCTGCATTGGTGAAGAAAAAGATATGGACTCCTGCTCAAGGATTAGCATATGCTCGACAATTGCAATCTTTAACTCAGCGAGTGGAAGCACTTAGCAAATTAGCTTTATACTTTCAAGATATTTGGTATGAAATATTAGAAATATCCAAAAACATAAGTTCTGAATCTGATAAAACTTCTGTGCTCAGAAAACTCTCACCTAATATACCCAATAATTTATTATCTCAAGTATTAGAGGACGCACAGAATATCATAAACAAATCCTATAGAGTAGCAGTGATAAGTAGTCTATTACCAGGATTACCTGAAAATTTACTGTTACAAGTATTAAAAATAGCAAGGAATATTGAAGATAAATCCTATGAAGATGAATCTTACCGAGTAGATTTACTAAACTCACTAACACCACACATACCTAAAAATTTACTACCAGAAGTTTTACACATAGCAAGAGCACTTGGGGATGAATATCGACGAGCTACAGTATTAAACTTATTAGGGTCATATTGGCCTGAGATTTTGCCGGAAGCTCTAGAAACAGCATATCAAATAAAACATGAACCTTCCCGAACCAGTGCACTAATTTCCCTAGCACAACATCTACCTGATATTTTGCCAGAAGCTTTAGAAGCAGTATTTAAGAAAAAAGATGAATCCGCCAAAACTACTCTACTGATAGCTCTAACACCACACCTACCTAAAAATTTGCGATTACAGGCTTTAGAAGTGTCGAGGAATATTAAGGATGAGTCTTTGCGAGCAAGATTACTAAGTAAATTAGCTTTGTACTTTCCAAAGATTTTGCCAGAAGCCTTAGAAGAAGCAAAAAAGATTAGAGAAGAATCTTATCGAGTATCGGTAATAAGTTCTTTGATCCCACAGTTGCCTGAGGATTTACTACTAGAAGTACTAGAATCAGAAAAAAATATCGTTCATCAAACCTCCCGTGCAAGAATACTAAGTGAGCTTGTTCCCTATCTGCCCAAAAATTCACTGCCAGAAATACTAAAAGCATCACATAATTTTGAGAATGAAAGCAATCTCGCTACCGTATTAGGTTCTCTAATCCCTAATCTACCAGAGAATTTATTATTGAAAGTTTTAGAAAAAGCCCATCATATCAACAACAATTATCACCGAGCAAAAATATTGAGTGTTCTCGCAACTAAGCTTAAGCGACCTGAGATTTGGGTAGAGGTTATGGAAGCATTGCGAAACCTTAAAGTTGAATACTCTCTAGTCCCAGTGCAAGAAGCCTCTCTAAATCCTATACTAAGTGAGCTTGTTACCTATCTACCTGAGAAGTTACTTTTAGAAGTCTTATCGGTAGCAAGAGATATTGGTGATGAATTTTACCGAGCAAAATTATTAAATTCTTTCGTTTCTGAGCTACCTAAGATTTTAAGAGAAGCTTTAGAAACGGCAAGAAATATCAAAAATAATGTTTCCCGAGCTGATGTTCTAAGTGAGATTGTCCCTCTAGTGCATGAAACTTCATCTGAAGCCTTAGAAGCGGCAAGAAATATCAGTTACGAATTGCACCGAGCATCTGCATTTAGTAACCTCGTACCTTATCTAACTGAGAATTTACTTTCAGAATTACTAATAGAAGCACGAAATATAAGCCATAAGCCTTACAGAGCAATAGTATTATGTGACATCGCATTTCAAATGCCTGAGATTTTTCCAGAAGCCCTAGCATTGTCCAGGAAAATAGAAAATGAAACTTCTAGATCTAGAGCTTTTATCTCCTTAGCACCGCAATTGCCTGAGGCATTACTCCCAGAAGCCTTATCCGCAATACGAGAAGTTACAGATGAATACAACCGAGCAGTTGCATTAAATTCTATAGCAACTCGTTTACCTGCGATTTTCGCAGAAGCCTTATCCTCAGCACGAAAAATTAAAGATAATTATAAGCGAGCAGTTGCATTAAGTTCTATAGCAACTCATTTACCTGCGATTTT
>NZ_ALVZ01000117.1 GCF_000332055.1 Xenococcus sp. PCC 7305
GCTGGCAACATCGACAATGTAGCTCAAGAAGCTTATAACGCTTGCATCAAAAAATATTCCTACTTGAACGATGCTGGACAAGCTAACTCCACTCAAACTTTCAAAGACAAATGTCTTCGTGATGTTAAACACTATCTACGTTTAATCAACTATTCTTTGGTAGTTGGTGGAACTGGTCCTCTTGACGAATGGGGAATTGCTGGACAGCGTGAAGTATACCGTGCATTAGGTCTTCCCACTGCTCCTTATGTAGAAGCTCTTAGCTATGCTCGTAACCGTGGTTGTGCACCTCGTGACATGTCTGCTCAAGCTCTACTTGAGTACAATGCTCTTCTTGACTATGTCATCAACTCTCTTTCCTAGGATAATTAGTTCTTTTCAAGGAATAATTAAACTTGTTGATTGATTGAATATTTGGGGAAAACTAAACAATTGGCCTAGCCTTTATGGTTATGTTGTCTGTTGGGTTTTCCCGATTTTTTTTGTCAAAAATCCTTATTAATAAATCCTCCAAGAGTTGAAGTAATCCGATTATAAGATTGTCATTTTAGATTTTAGATCATCTGATTTCAAGATTGCCTTACCAGTTAGACAACGCCAATGATGATCGAATAAATCTGCTTTTTGACTGCGGAAACTAGCCAATGCTGGTGCTGCGGGAAAAGGCCATAAACGGTCAAAAATAATTTCCTGCTCATGCAAACTGAATTGCAGTAGATAAACAGAGGGAGTGGCTGAAAGATTTGCCAAAAGGTTGGATGCTAATTTGTGAAGATGTTGACGTTTGCTAGAGGGAAAATCGATTGGTTGTTCGTAATAATTGGGGATTGCTCCTTCGCCAATAATCTCAGCAAATAGAAGACCTTGATCGCTCACCAAAATAGGTAGCCAGAGGTTTCCTAGGCCGGAATCCCCGACACTGGTTTTGTAGCCTAGATTCTTTTCGACCCAATTGCGACAACGATGTAGATTTTTGCAAGCGGTATAAATTTCTTTGCCTGGAAAATTACAATATTCTGGTAACTGAATAGTGAGGGGACAGTAAGTAATATTGGATTCTTTGTAAGCTATTTTATTATTTTTCGAGGAGAAAGAACCAGCAGAAACAGTTTCAATTATGGCATTTGGAGAGTTTGCATGGATTCCTCTTTTCAGTGCAATGACCATTCTTTCTGTTACTGGTGATGCGGAAATTATTTTGCCTTCTTCGCTGACTTCGGCGTTAATAATGATTAAAGCTTTTTCCATTCTCCTTCCATGGTTGTAGACTACTAGCAATTAAATTTGAGACCGACGATTGTTGTGGCTAGAAACAATCATAACAAGATTTTGCTCTGTGTTAAATTGATAGACTATATATTTGATGTTGAAATCCATAATCAATGTCCAATGTTAACTTGGGACGAATAGACTCTATCAAATTGATAATTTTTTTAGAAATATCCTATGGATCTACTGGAATATCAAGCCAAAAAATTATTTCGTCAGGTAGGCATTCCCATCTTGCCTTCTCAAACGATCAAAGATCCTAGACAAATTAAACAATTACAAATCCCTTATCCTGTGGTCTTAAAGTCTCAAGTTAGAGCTGGCGGTCGCGGAAAAGCTGGGGGAGTTAAATTCGTAGAAAATACGATTGATGCGATCGCCGCTGCGCGCAATATTTTTAATTTAGCAATCTTGGGCGAATATCCAGATGTCATTTTGGCAGAAGCTCGCTATGATGCTCACCGGGAGCTGTTTTTGGCGATCGCATTAGATTATCAACTAAAACGTCCTGTGCTTCTTGGCTCCTCATCTGGAGGGATGGATGTCAAGCTATTACTAAGCAATCTACAGCAAGTAGTAATCGAAACAGAATTTTCGCTTTTCTATGCTCGTCGTTTGGCTTCTCGCATGAATCTTTCAGGTAATTTGCTATTGTCGGTAAGTAAAATTATTGAAAAAATGTATAGCTTATTTCAGTCGAAGGATTTGGCGCTAGTAGAAATCAATCCTTTAGGCGTCAATAGCCAAGGTCAGTTAATGGCACTAGACGGCAAAATGACCATTAATGATAATGCTTTGTCAAGACATCCTGAAATTGTCACTTTGAGTAAATCAGTGACTGTTGAACCTAATAAACAATTGCGATCTCCAGCTACTTCGCCCTCGGGAAGAGCCAATAATGACGACAAAAATACTAGTAAGATTCAATGTTTGGATTGGCAAAATCCCCAGGGAAAAATTGCGATTCTGACTAATGATGTTGAGCTGGCTATTCTCGGGTGGGATTTAATTAGCCAAGCCAAAAAGAAGCCGGCTTTTGGCATCGTTTTTGATTATGCTCTACAAAATGACAATGAAGAAACTCAAATTTTTTGTGGTGAGTTAAAAGGTATTTTAAATCAATTACAATCATTCGAGAATATTGACACTGTCTTAATTAATTTTTGGTTACCTGAATATAGCAATAAGGCGATCGCAAAAACCATTTTTGATTACTATCATTCTATCAATCATTCTGAAATGCCCATTTCCTTAGAAGATGGGACTGCCAAAAAAGATCAAAATAAAGATGTCATTAGTACTGCCCCAGAATTGCCTTTGGTTAAATTTGTTGTTCGTTTACTGGATGAAGACATCCGATATTATCAAGAAGAGTTTAAAGCTACTGGTATTTATTGGACCGACAATCTTGAAGAGGTAATATCTAAAGTATAAGTAATAAGTAATAAGTAATGAGTAATAAGTAATAAGTAATAAGTAATAAGTAAAATAAGTGAGTATAAATTGGAATTTTGACGGTCAAGTTATTGTTCAAGGTATTGTTAAACCTCAAGTTTTCGGTAAGGCTTTGGCAATGAAAGCCTATGGCACTAATATTGTGGCGGGGGTTGGCATAAGTGATGAGCTTATTGAATTGGGAGAAGAGATTCCGATCTTTGATTTGGTCGAAGATGCTTTATCGGTAGTAGGAGAAGTTACTACTTCTTTAATTGATGTTGAGCCCTATGATGTATTAGATGCTGCTAAAGAAGCGATCGCTTGTGGGATTAAAAACTTAATTATTTTGACAAAAAATATTCCTCCTTTAGATATTATCAAACTCATAATCCATGCCGAAAATCATCAGGTGTCTATTTTGGGCCCTAGTACTCCTGGACTTATTATTCCTGAAAAAATATCTTGGGGGAATTTCCAGACTCAACATTTTCGACCTGGTTCAACAAGTATCATTAGCTATAGTGAATATCTTATCTATGAAGTGGCTAGGGAGTTAAATCTTGCTGATTTTGGTCAGTCTATGGCCATTGGTTTGGGGCAGGAAAGAATAATTGCTTCCGATATTGACCAATGGATAAAAATACTAGATCAGGATATTAATACTCAAACAATTATCTGGATCGAAAAGCTCAGTAATTTTGAAACATCTGTTGTCAAATCTTTTCAAAAAAATACTAGCAAACCTATCATTGTCTATCTTGTGGGTTCTAAAACTTTAGGAAAAAGAACTTTTAAAGCTGCAACAGAAATCTTGAGTCATAATTTATCCCATACAATGCCTGCGAAGAATACCTATGTAAAAATTAGTAATATACTAAAAAAAGCAGGGATCAAAATTGCTAAAAAACCTGCAGAAATTCCTAATTTGATTTAGTCTCAAGAGATTGTTAGAAACCAAAATCAAGGGAAAAATGAATTCCATCTTCTTGCAAAGAATCGCCTCGTTTATCCACAGTTACTAAAGGAATACCCCAATCGATACGAGCATTTAAACCTGTGCCCGTACTAAAATTTAATCCTAGTCCGACCGAAGCCAGAAAGTCAGTGTCAATTTCCACATCACTGGTATTCCAAATGCTACCCAAATCAACGAACGGGGTTAGATGAAAAATACCATCTAATTTCCGCACCCGCAATAGAGGAATGCGCATTTCGGCACCTGCTGTTAAACCACTATCTGCTAGAGCAAAATCCTGCCGGTAACCACGGACACTATTGCCGCCCCCAATGCGAAACTGCTCTACGGGAACTAAATCGGTAGTTGATACTTGTAGATCTCCCCGTAACACTAACAGAAAATCTTCATCCAAACGCCGTATCCATTGACTTTGTCCGCGCCAAGCGAGAAATAGACTGTCTGGTTGATCATTGTTGATAGTTGCATCCAAAACATCTATGCCAAAACTAAATTGCGATCGCAAAGCTAAAACCTGTTGTTCATTACGATTCACATATTCCTGGAAGAATCTTAAGGCACTAATTCGAGTGTTGCCATCTTCATCCGCACCGGGAGAAAGACGAAAAGGCTCATCAAGAAGCTTTGTTTTGCTATCTTGATAGGAAAAATTTAGACCCAAGACAAATTCACGCTGGGGAGTGTTGATTAAAGGTTGGCGATAACCAAACTCCAAATATTCCGATTCCGTTTCGATATCAAGGGGCGTAAAAGGATCTTCGATGACATCGTTACTACTAATTCCATAGGCTAGACGCAGGGTTCCATTCTTAGAATTGATCGGGAGGGCATAGGAAAAATCAAGATCGTCACTGCCTTCGGTGTTGATATAGTCAAAGGTTATGCGATCGCCAAAACCTAATAAATTAGAATGCTCCAGCCCTGCACCACGACGATTTGTGCCGACACTTGGTGACCTTTGGTTGTCAAATTGAGTGCGAATAGTAAAGTTATCGGCTTCTTCGACTTCTATCTCTAACAAACTTGTCCCAGGATTAATCCCCGCAGACAATTCAGCAGAAACATTTTCAATAAGAGGATCAAGACGCAATAGTTGGAGAGCCTCTAATAGTTCATCTACGTTAATGGGGGCTGTACTATAGCGTTCGATACGACTGCGCACATAGCTATCATTTAAGCGTTTGACCCCGCTAATCTTAATGTCTTCAAGAGTTCCTTCTAATACGGCAATTTTTACAGTCCCATTATCGAGTTCTTGCGGGGGAAGATAAGCTCCTGAATTGACATAGCCTTGTTCGGTGTAAAGTTTGGTGATAGCACTACGGGCTTCAAATAGTTCGGCTAGAGATAAGGGACGATCTTGATATGCGGCTAGGATCACATCGATCTGTTCAGGCGGGAAAATACTGTTACCAACGACTTCAAAACGATTGACAATAATTTGTTCTGGAATATCGCCGACATTACCAGAAGTTGAAACAAGCTCCTCCTCTGGGTCTGAGGTTTCCGAGTCGGCCACTTCGAGAATTGATTCGTCGGTGGGAGCTGATTCAGGGTCTTGCTCTGGGATATCTATTTCTTGAGGTTGAAATGATTCTTGGGCTTGCAATGATTGAGGTGACAAACCGGTCAAGAGTAACAAGCCAATAATTACCTTGAGTAATAAGTATTCTTGCCGAACTATTCTTTTTATGGGCTTAGGGGCCAAAAATATCCCAAATACTTCCGATTGTAACATATACACCTGCTTATCTACCCTGATTGGCATCACAGTTATAAAGTTCCCCAAATTTGCTAAAAATTCACTATGATTTTTCTGAAATTATTCCCAGAGTTCGTAGGCGATTGAGAGCTGCGGCGAATTCAAAACGACGAAATAAGGCCAAATCTCCTGAGGTAAAATCTGTCAGAATATCCAAGCCTTGTTTGGCAATATCTTCCATTACTAAATCTAAAATCTCAGGTATTGTAATGGGCCGATCTAGATAATGATTTGTAGTATATACAAGGGCATGAGCGATCGCTCTCAACTGGTCTGGGTCAATAATTTGCTCTACCGCTGCGACATCAATATTTGCTGTGCCAAAAGTGATGTTATTTAAATCTCTAGCTTTGAGGTTGACTGCTTTTTTATGACTACTGGGGTCGATGCTACTCTTGACAGGAACTCTGGGCGTAATTTCTCCAAAAGTAGTTCCTCCTTCGGTATGACGATTACTCGGATAGTTTTTGGCGATCGCCTTGGCCCGTGCAGTGACTTCATAGGGTTGATAATTATTCATGGCAATCACTGTCTCCGCAACTTCAAAATAATCGCCACTGCCTCCCATCACAAGAATAGTAGATACCCCATAATCGTTATATAGTTGGCGTACTTTGTCGATAAAAGGTGTAATCGGTTCTTGCTCTTTAGCAATCAGAAGTTGCATTCGGCGATCGCGTATCGTGAAATTAGTCGCCGAGGTATCTTCGTCTATCAATAATAACTGGGCATTGGCTTCTAAAGCTTCGATGATATTAGCTGCCTGAGAAGTACTGCCACTGGCATTAGGTGTGGAAAAATTAGTAGTTGATTTGCCTCCAGGTAAATGATTGATAAAAGGAGAAATGTTAACTCCCGCGATGCTTCTTCCATCTTCTGCGCGAATTTTTACTGCATTAGGATTGGTAACTACCAATTCTCGTCCATCTCCAGGAATTTGATTATAAACCCCCAGTTCAATAGCTTGAAGTAAAGTGGATTTGCCATGATAGCCCCCACCGACAATCAGAGTAATTCCTTCCGGAATCCCCATGCCTCTAATATGGCCTCGGTTCGGACAATCGAACTCGACTTCTAAAGAGGGTGGCGACTGAAACGCGATCGCATTTTCTGCTAAAGGACGATTATCTACTCCACTACGACGAGGCAAAACTGCTCCATTGGGGATAAAAGAGGTTAGGTTTCTGTTAGGTAATTCCTGACGAATCCAATCTGCATCTTCGACCGTTTCTACCTGCTCTTGAATAGCTTGGGCATCGAGAGAATTATACAACAAAGCTTTTTCGACAATAGTTGGAATATCTTCACACAACATAGCTGCTGCTTGTCTGCCTAATATTCTTCTTCCTTTTGCTGGAAGACCGACGACAAAGCGAACTTCTAGGAAATTTTTATCAATAAAAGCGGAGGTTCTAGCCAGAACTTCTTGTTGTGGAGTGGAAATTGCTATTAAGCCACTTTTCCCTGTGCCGCGTCGCAAACTTATTTGATTGGCAACTAAATGAAATTGGCGGGTTAGATAATCTCGTAGAGCAATTTCTCGGCTGGGGGATTTGTATAATTGCAGAGGAAATTGGGCGATCTTCTGAGGAATTCGCACCCGGAATTTACTAGGAGAAGCAAAAGGATCTCCTTGAACATAGTCAATAATCAAGGTGAAATTGGGAACTTGGTAGCTTCCTTTTATCTCTTTATAGGCTTTATAACTCGCGCCATCAAGTCTGAGTAAAGCAGAACGAATATTATTATTAAACATTGCTACAGATATGAAACTTAAAGAATCATAAGGTTTTAGAGGTAAAGATCAACTAGTAGTAATATCATTTAGGATGGTTTAAATAGTAATCAGTTTTTATTCTCAAGTTCTCAGGAGGACAAAATGGCTCTGGAAAAATTTATTGAAGATAAACTTAATCAATATGCAAAAACCATTATCGACAAAAGTACCAAATCAGATGAACATGCATTGGGAGAGCTTACCTTCTATATGTCATTACGTAGGGTTACAACCGGTAAGGCAACGCCTCAAGATATTGGGATGATGGATGCGATCAATGACACCTTACAAGAGAAGGGAATCATTGATGAGAAGAGTACCTTCTTAAAATAGACTCCATCTATTAGACTCCATCTATTGTGTGCAACTTTTTCTAAGTCATTAATTTTGTTTAATAAAAGCTAAGTTTCTGATTGATCCCTAGCAAGTTGCACATCCTACTATATTTTTTGCACTTGTTTTTTGCACTGTAGCTGCCTTCTGACTTTGTTAGAGTTTTTCAATTAAAAGAATTAGTTCTTCTTCTTTAGCGACTTGACCTTCTTGCTTATACAGCTCCCGAGCTGTTTCAAAAGACAAAATTGCATCTTCATTTCGTCCTCTTCCTTGCAAAGATAAACCTAGATTATGATGAAAAAGAGGATTTTTGGGCTTAAGTTCGATGAGTTTGCGGTAAGTGAGAATAGCTTCAAAATAATTTTCCTGGGCCAGTAAAATATTGCCTAGATTGACTTGTGCCTCAATAAAATCTGGTTTTAGCTTAATAGTTCTTTGATAAAAATCTAATGCTCCATCTAAGTCTCCCTGGAGCTGAAGAATTGTGGCTATTTTAAAATAAATTATTTCGTTATGAGGATGTAATCTGGCAGCCTTTTGGAGTGTTTGGAGACCCGACTCTACATCATTCTGATTCAAAAAGGCTGTAGCCAATTGTATTTTGAGATTGGCATTTTGCGGATCTTTGACAATTTCTTCTTGGAGAAATGCGATCGCCTCTTGGTATCTTTCTTGTTTTAATAAAGCTGTATAAAAGATACTTATAGCTTTTTGATTATTAGGGGCTAAAGTAATGATGCGATAGTAAGTATCGATCGCACGATCATACTCTTGATTGCGGAGTAAAACTACTCCTAAGCCCACATGATTATCCACATTCTCTGGCGCAAGTCGGATCGCCTGTTCATAAGCCGATGCTGCTTGTAGATTGTCGCCTGAATTTCCTAAGCTATAACCTAAAGCATAGTAGAATTCTGGATTGTCCGATTCTAATGCGATCGCTTTTTGGTAAGCCTGGGCCGCTTCAGAATAGTTGCCCAACAATGCTTGGATATAGCCAATTCCGGAGAAAATCTTGGAATTTTCTTGCTCTACTAAAGCTGCATATTCGTAAACATACAATGCTTGTTGAAACTCTTCCAATTCTACATATTTTTTGCCCTGCTCTAATAATTCATAAAGTTCTTTTCCCTGGAATTCTTGCTGCTGATTACTAGAAATAGCAGGATTACCTTGGGCAGTGAGAGGGGAAGCGGCTATCAAACTAGCTAAGATGGCACCAGAAAATAATAGAGGCAGTTTGATTGTGAGTTTTTGTTTTAACACCATTGATTTTCTAAATATTTCAATAGCAAAATAATCGGATTGCCAGCAATACTCGTGAGTTCTAATGATTGAAGATTAGCTCACAAGGAACAAGGAATTTGCGAAATTTGCTGAACAGCACTCAAGGTATAACCGATAGTTTTCAGTTTTGCCAACATTTAATTTTTAGTAATGCAGTTTACATTATTTAACTCTTTTTGTCTCTAATCGAGTTTTTTACATTTTTGAAAACTGATAACTGGTAACTGCTAACTGCTAACTGCTAACGGAAGAAGCTTTTACCATCATTGCGATAACATCTGGCATCTTGTATTTAGCTTCCCAGCCCAATTTTTCTTTAGCTTTGCTCGGATTTCCTTTACTTACTGCTAGATCTGTAGGGCGCAGTAAACTAGAATCTGTGACGACAAGATCTTGCCAATCTAACCCAACACAACTAAATGCTCTCGCAACCAAATCCTCCAAAGAATAACTTTCTCCTGTAGCGATTACATAATCATCTGGCTGATCTTGTTGCAACATCAAATACATGGCTTCGACATATTCAGGAGCCCATCCCCAATCCCTTTTAATTGAAATATTGCCCAGATGAAGTTTTTTCCTCCTTCCCTGAGCTATGTCCACCACAGCAGCAACAATTTTTTGGGTAACAAATCTTTGCGGTCTCAAGGGAGATTCATGATTAAAGAGAATGCCCGAACAAGCAAAAATATTGTAGGCTTCGCGATAGTTGGCTACTTGCCAAAAAGCAGTTGCTTTGGCCACTGCATAGGGACTTCTGGGGCGAAATGGAGTTTCCTCGTCAGCAGGATAATCACCAATATCCCCAAAACATTCACTTGAACCCGCATTGTAAAATTTGATCGGTGCATTGATAAAACGAATTGCTTCTAAAAAATTCAAGGTTCCTGTGGCAATGCTTTCTAGGGTTTCCACGGGCTGGCTGAAAGATAATCCGACCGAAGTTTGTCCTGCAAGATTATAGATTTCATCGGGTTGAGTTTTGACGATAACTTGTAAAACACTCCGAAAGTCTGTAGGAACTAAGGATTCGTACTGAATTTTGTCGCTGATTCCTAAACTAATTAAATTACTAAAAGATGACACTTGAGCATCCCTTGATGTCCCAATTACCTTGTAACCTTTTTCTAAGAGAAGTTGAGCTAAATATGCACCATCCTGACCAGACACACCACAGACTAAGGCTTTTTTCATTAGATTCATTGTTGAACAGTTTTCACTATAGTAATCCTACTTTAGTGGTCAAAACTGCAAAAATATTGGGGCAATTTCTAGACTATAATTTCTGCGATTAGCAGTTGTTGGGTGCTTAAGGCTGACTTTCAAATCGCTGAAAAGGAATTATGTCCAGGTTTATGATGATGGGTTCTTTTAGCTGTCTAGACATTTCTTGAGCCGCTAGTTCAATTTTTTCTTGAACATTCTTGATGTCTTGGAGCGGAACTTCCATTTCTAACTCGACATGCAATAGTCCATCTTCTTGGTATCGAGTATGTATAGAGCGAAATTTAGCTGTCCCTGGAAACAGATCTGGTCGGTTTTTTCTCAATTCAAATACGGTGCGCATTGTGATTGACCTTATATAAAGCTGTCGCAGTGAGAAGCCCAGAGGCTGGAGCAGAATTGATAAACTGAGCAAAGAGATAATTATCCCGATCGCCGCTTTTTTGAGACTACCGTATCTTTGTAATAAAAAAACTAAACTGCCACTGAAAACAATTCCTGCTAAATTGGTAACGAAAAGCAGAAAAGAGCCTCCTGCAATACTTGTCTGTACGCCTCTGGATAAAGCAATTTGAGTCCCCAATTCCCCCAAGCACAAACCAATTCCTACTACGCTCAATGGTGGAACCAGGGCAACAGAGATTGCTACTCCAGGTAAAGCATTGGCAATACTGCGACGAGTGTTTGCAAAGGCGGCAGCGGCTCCTGCGGCCAGGGCGACCCCTAAATCTAGAGAATTAGGAGTAGTTCGACCGAGGATTTCTGAGCCCACAGTGGTTAATCCCAGAAACTTCGTAGTTAAGTAAGCGATGAAAATAACTAAAATAATCCCCGTCACTAGGGTAAAGATAGCTCTTTCTAATAATCGGGAATTTAACCCCACCAATGCATAAGCGAGACTCGCGATCGGATTCATTAGCGGTGCAATAATCATAGCTCCGATGATCGTTGCCGCACTATTTGTCAGTAGACCAAAAGTCGCGATCGCACCAGCTAAAGCTAGCAGCAAATAAAAATTTAAATTGGGCAAAGATGCCTGTAAAAAAGTCTGATTTAATTCCCTAGCTGGAATTGGAGCTTCCCGCAACACCTGCCAATCTTGAGTGAGACTCTGCCAAGATTGCTGCAGATATTTTTTGAGGCTGCTGAGCCGAGCCATAGATTTTCAAGATTTTATTCAATCATGTTCTTATAAATTAGCTTAATGCTTTTTGGTTAAAAAGCTTGCTGTAGATTATCAATTTTGTCGAGCTGAAGTTTCATTAACTAATATCCATGGCACGAATCAACTACTTCTTGTCGTATATACTTCCAGAAACTCGGAAATTGTTGCCAAAATTCAATAAGATCTTAGAAAATTCATCTAGCCCAGAGCGAAAATTGCTTAATAAACATGAACTGAGAATGCATAAAGGTTATTCTGCTATCTTTTTAAGCGTGATGAAGATAGTCCCAGCTTTCGTGATCTCACTTTTATTTGCGGGTTGTAGCAGTGTCATCTTAGAAGCCAATGAGAAAGTGCAGGGGCGTCTACTAATTTGGCATTCCTTTGAAGGCAAGGAAGCACAAACTTTGAATAGTATTTTGGCACAGTATCAAGAGCTATACCCGAGAATCAAGATTGTGGACGAATTTTTCCCAGAAGAAACCATAACAGACCAGTTTAGGTTGCAAGCGCGATCAGGGCTGGGTCCAGACTTAATGATTAGCTCCTTTGAAGAGCTAATTCCCCTGATTCAAGAGGATATTATCGAGCCTTTAAATGAATATAATCTCGACTTATCAAGTTATTTACCAAGACCAATGAGTCAAGTCACCTTGAACGATAATCTCTATGGTTTGCCCTTCGTCTTAACAACCCAAGCTCTTTGCTACAACAAAACTCAAGTTGAGCAACCACTGCAAACCTTGCCCGAAATGATTGTCGGCGCTGAATCAAAGCTTCAAATTGCGGTGCCTTCGAATTTTTTGGACACTTTATGGGGAGTCGAAATTTTCCGTGCAGAACCAGACAATAGAAAACTGGACAACATAGGAGTAGATAACATATTTGAGCCTAAAGCCTGGGGAAATTGGTTGGCATGGCTAAGACATGCGAATAAAAACCCCAATTTTATTTTATCGAGTGACACTTCTACTCTAAAGCAGATATTTACGGAGGGCCAATTTGCTTACTACATTTGTGATACTGATGACATATCTGATATAAAGGCAATCTTAGGAGCAGATAAGCTTGGGGTTACTACTTTACCTGGAGCAGCAAATCAGTTTGCCGAGGTAAAACATAAGCCCGCTGGGCCGACACTATATACCAAAGCAATAGTGTTTAATCGAATATCCTCTAATGCTACAACCAAATCGGCGCTACAACTTGCCAGTTTCTTGACTAATGTGGAACAGCAAACAAAATTGGCAGTCGAGACAGAATCGCTAATTCCTGCTAATAGTGAAGTGCAACTCGACAAAAGATTGTCTCCGATTCAAGCTGTCTTATTAGCTCAATCAAAGACAGCAGTTGCTGTCTCCTTAAAATTTGTTTATGAGTTTGAAGATGCTGATGAGATCCATGGCGACCTCTACTATAATCTCGTAATGGCAGGAGAAATGGCACCTATGGAAGCTGCGGAGAAGTTTGGGCAGAAAATTCAGGAAATTAAAGAAAGTCTAACTCAAAAAGATGCCATGTCATTGGGAGAAGAGTAATTGTGTTTGTTGATGAATTAAATCTTACTTCTCTTTATGACTTCTTCACCAAAATTTTGATCTTTTTGGATCGACCAACTGTCAGATTTCAGTTAGTAGTAATTTTATTCTCGATTTTGTTGGCTTGGGTTTTGGAAAAAGTTGTGGAAGCCCGAATTCGAAAACCACAATTGCGATTACCCAATTCTCTAGAATCCCATGCCAGTCGTTTGTTTGTGGTTCTCAATTATTTAAGGTTTCCCTCATTGAGTCTGATTGTACTTTGGATTAACAGACATATACTAATATTCCAAGGTTCGTTAACGGGCCTTTTAGTGGAAGCAGAAACTTTGTTTTGGGTTTGGTTCTTCTTCCGTATTTTTTTGGGTCTTCTTTATGCTTTTTTTGATCAAGAGGTAATTCGTCTCTATCATTACCGTTTTTATAGCCCATTATTTGTAATCTATGTTGTTATTAAAATCTTGTCTTATTTGACTAATCTTGAGGCATTCAAAAATATTACTTTGATTTCAATTTTTGCAAATACCCTGACTATTGGGTCTCTTTTTAATGCGATTGTTGGTCTTTATATTTGGATTGGATTTTTGTCAGGAATTCAAGATCTTATTTATCTTTTGATTACAAAACGGACTAAAGTTCAGCCGGCAATGGCCGAAGCGGTTTTAGCATCGAGTCGCTATATTCTAATTATCATCGGTATTATCGTGGTTTTAAGTGAATTGGGCTTAAATACAACTACGGTGGCGGCAATTACTGGTGGTCTGTCTGTTGGCGTTGGTTTTAGCTTGCAGGAAATTATGAGCAACTTTATTAGTGGTATTTTACTGTTTATTGAAGGAGCTTTAAAGCCTGGAGATGTGGTGGAGGTCGATGGAGAGATGACTGTGGTTAAGCGTTTGAGTATTCGTGCCACAACTGTGCAGACGTTTAATCATGTTGAGAAAATTGTGCCAAATCAAAAGTTTTTAACTTCGTCGGTGGTCACCTATACAGGCAGCGATCGCATTTGTCGCAATTTAATTCCTGTTGGAGTTAGCTACAAAAGTGAACCTGACGCTGTGATTGAGATTTTACTCAAAGTAGCGAAAGAGAATCCCAACGTGCTCAAAAAGCCTAAACCAGTGGTGTTTTTTATCGGATTTGGTGACTCTAGTATTAACTTTGAACTTTCCATTTGGCTAGATAATCCGGTCTACCACAAACAAATTACTAGCGAAATTAATCAAGCAATTTGGCGAGCTTTTGCCGCCAATAATATCGAAATTCCTTTCCCTCAAAGAGATCTCCATATCCGCGATATTGCTCCCAGAGATAAGTTTTAGTGAGAGCATTAACTTCTCCCTCTGCCCTCTGCCCTCTGCCTTCAAGGACGAAGTCCTGCTTGTTAAATCCAGTTCTTTGCTCTTGCTACAGCTTTTGACCAAATTGCAAAATTAGCTGCTGCTTGGTCTTTTCCTGGATCTGGTTCAAAAATACGGTCAATTTGACGATTTGCGATCAAAGCCTGATAGTCATCCCAGAAACCTACTGCTAATCCTGCACCGAAGGCAGCACCTTGGGCTGTGGCATCGAGGATCACTGGTCGTTCAATAGGAACCCCCAAGACATTGGCCTGAAACTGCATCAAGAAATTATTCCCAGTCGCTCCGCCATCAACTTTGAGGCGAGAAACGGGCTCGGTACTGTCTTTATTGACAGCATCTACAACTTCTTTCACTTGATATGCGATCGCCTCTAAGACTGCTCTGACCATATGTTCTTTGGTCACGCCTCCTGTAATACCCAAAAAAGCTCCTCTCGCATTCATATCCCAATGGGGTGCTCCTAAGCCACTTAAAGCTGGGACAAAATAAACGCCATTTGTATCGTTCACTGCCATTGCTAAAGCTTCGGTTTCCGCCGCAGTGTCAATTAGCTTTAAACCGTCTCGTAACCATTGAATGCAAGCTCCTGTGGTAAAGATAGCGCCTTCTAGAGCATAGTTAGTTTGTTTGGTAGTACTCCAAGCTGTGGTTGAAAGTAACTGATTGTGCGATCGCGTGACTGCTGTTCCTGTTTGGGCAACGAGAAAGCAACCCGTGCCATAGGTGCATTTCAATAGTCCAGGGCGATCGCATCCATGGGCAAATAAAGCTGATTGCTGATCTCCAAAAATGGCCGTCACAGGAATTTCTGCCCCCAATAATTCGGGAGCTGTTGTGCCAAATAAACCCATACTAGTCTGAATCTTGGGCATAATCGACTCAGGAACCTTAAAGAGATCTAATAACTCTTGATCCCAATTTCCTGTGTCCAAATTCATCAGCATAGTACGACTGGCATTACTATGATCTGTACCATGGACTTTTCTGCCTGTTAAATTCCACAATACCCAGCTATCGACTGTTCCTGCGATCACATTATCCCAGTTGGTATCTGGTTTATGCTCTTTGACCCAATCAATCAACCAAGATAATTTGGTGGCGGAAAAATAAGCATCGAGAATCAATCCTGTTTTTATCTGGACAATGGTGGCGGCCCCTTCTTGCTTTAGGCGATCGCACATAGGCGCCGTACGACGATCTTGCCAAACAATAGCCTTATGTAACGGCTCTCCTGTGGTTTTGTCCCAGAGTAAACAGGTTTCTCTTTGCACTGTTAAGCCAATACTGGCGATCTCGGAAGCTGTAATTTTAGTTTGGCTAATTACTTTTTGAATGCAACTATAGGTATCCTGCCAAATCTGTTGGGCATCATGTTCCAGCCATCCTGGTTGAGGGTAATATTGGGTTAATTCTTGATACGCTTGACCCACAATATTGCCTTCTCGATTGAACAGAATCGCGCGATTGCCTGTTGTTCCGAGATCGAGGGCTAAGATATATTGAGGTTTAGTCATAGCTAAAAATTGGTTCCTGAATGATGCTTCGTAAGCTAGGTTTACCAGAAAAGCTCGATTTGTTAGCTATTTGTTAGATTTTTTTTAGGTTATTACGATCGCGAAAGGCTAAAATGCTTACCAAATAGGTTCCAGATTTAGACTAAACCCAGGTAGCACATTCTCTCCTGACAAATTTTGTGGAGAATCTAAGGTGGCAACATTTTTTCCTGGGCGATAAATTTCAACTTGTTGAGCGCAGCGATTAATTAACCATCCAAGACGAGTTCCATTTTCCCTATATTCCCGCATTTTTGTCTGAGTAACTGTCAATTTATCGCTAGGAGATAGCAATTCAATCACAAAATCTGGACATAGGGGAATCAATTTCTGCTGTTGTTCACTAGTTAGCGCATCCCATTTTTCTAATAGTATCCAAGAAGCATCAGGAGATCTATTCGCCCCGTTAGGAAGTTTGAAGCCAGTGGAAGAATCAAAAGCAAGTCCTGATTTATTGTGTCGACTCCAGGCTTGCAATTGATAAGCAATTTCAATATTGCGATTTCCTGTCTCTCCACCAGTAGGTGACATGATTAATAAGTCTCCATTTGCGTTTCTCTCAAAGCACAAATCACGATTATTGATGCAAAGTTGATAAAATTGCTCGTCGTTTAATTCGATAGCTTGTAAATCTAGGATTAAACTATCCATATCCTAATTGGGTTTTTATCTGATGATAGCGCAGCCAATAATGTTTTCCCTCTAATCTCTATTAACGTAATTTAACCCTGGTTAATTTAATTTTCTCTCTGTATTTATGCAGTTTAGATCGCAATGAGATAAAGTTTGGGCAATGGAATTAGTAAGAATTTATGGATAAATTACAGTCCCGAGGGCATCTTTTAACTGAACAGATTAATCCTAATAGCCAAAACCTTGATAGTATCTCGTCCCTAGAGATTGTCGATCTGTTCAACAAAGAAGATGCGAAAACAATAAGTGCGATCGCAAATGCTCGGGAATCTTTGGCCCAAACTATCGATGCTGCTAGCAAAAGTCTGAGTAGCGGCGGCAGAATATTTTATGTGGGAGCAGGAACCAGTGGGCGCTTAGGAGTTTTGGACGCCGCAGAATGTCCGCCAACTTTTTGTACTCCTCCCGAATTAGTCCAGGGCATTATTGCTGGTGGAGCAGGAGCTCTAGTTAAAAGCTCTGAAGCTCTTGAAGATTTGCCCGAAGATGGCGCACAGGCGATCGCATTTCATAAAATCACTAATGTAGATATTGTCATTGGTATTACCGCCGGCGGGACAACTCCCTATGTTCATGGAGCCTTAAAAGCAGCACAATCCCGAGGAGCCAAAACAGTTGCCATGAGTTGTGTTTCGGCAGAACAAGTTCCGATGCCAGCAGATATTGACATTCGCTTACTTGTCGGACCAGAAATTTTGGCAGGCTCGACTAGGCTCAAGGCGGGAACTGTGACGAAAATGGCCTTGAATATTATCTCTACAGGGGTAATGGTGCGCTTGGGCAAAGTTTACGGTAATCGGATGATCGATGTTTCGGTTACGAATAGTAAGCTGCGCGATCGCGCTTTGAGAATCATCAACGATCTCACTGATTTAAACCGCCAAGAAGCAGAAAAGCTCTTATTTCGTAGTGGCCAAAAAGTTAAATTGGCTTTGTTAATGCATTGGACTGGTGTAGGAGCAGAAGAAGGCAAAAAATTATTGGAGGAACATCAAGGAAATCTTCGCGCAGCACTAGGACAGTAGTTATTAGTGATTAGTTAACGGTGATCAGTTATCAGTTAAAGGTTAATTTTTAAAGCTATATCTTCTGTTAGATTTTATCTGACCTAAATTACCTGTACACTTGTTAGCAAAAGTATTCAGGAGAAAAAGTCTCATGGGTTTTCTAGGTAAGCTATTCGGCAAAAAAGAAGAAGATAAAGCAGCAGATGCCCCTAGCGTATCGGTTGCCGCAGCAGCAGAAGAAAATTCTATTCCACTAGAAAAAGTAGGATTAGATGGTCAATTTGATGAAAGTGGCTTAGCTAAGCGGGTTGCGAAGGCTTTAGATGATGCTAATATTTCCGATGACGTCGGACTTTGGGTTGCTCAAGCAGGCAGCAAAGTTGTATTGAAGTACAACGAAGATGCCAAAAGCGTTTTAGATCAAGCAACACAAGTTGCCGGAGATGTTGAAGGCGCCACCGAAGTCGAGACTCAGCCTAACGCTTAACTTTATAGGTCTAAAATAGCCTCCTAAAAAATATCCAACAAACTTTAGGAGGCGACCACTATCTATCTAATTATTTCTGTAGACTTAAGTTTGAGTTAGAAATACCTGATCTTTCTTAGCTTTGGCGCAATTTCATTTTTTTTAGTCCTGCGATCGCATGTAGCCGAACTCTACTATTATCATCTTTGGCTAGTTGTTGCAAAACATCCTCCGCCTGGGTTTTCCCCAATTCTCCTAGGGAAATTGCCAGGGCTTGTTTCAAATCAGGATTGCGATTATTTTCCGTAATAGAATGCCAAAAATCAACCAATATTTTAGTCGCTTGTTCCTGAAGTTTCGCCACTGAAATCCTGCCCAAAATCCTAATGATTTCTTGAATGACTAAATCTATTTCCGTTAACAAAGCTTGTTGTAAATATTCTAGAGCAAGATCAATTTCACTCCAGCCCAAAGCTCGCACCAAATCCAACTTCAACGCGATCGGCGTGTGGGGAGAAGATAGAACCTCGTTTAATGCGGTAATTGCGGCGCTATGTTTCATTCTGCCTAAAGTGATTGTCGCTTGATGACAAACTTGGGGATTTAGATCATAAAGTAAAGGTTTGAGATGACTTACCAAATCTAATTCCATACAAAGATCGGGTCGAAAGCCTAAGGCGATCGCAGCCTCTTTTCTCACAGCTGCCACAGGATCTTTTAAAGCTTTAATTAATATAAAAGGCACTCGGCGATCGTGAAAACAGCCGATCGCCTCGATCACAATGACCCGAATCTCTGGATCAGAATCCTCTGCCAAACTCAATAGCGCAGGCAAGGCTTGAGGAAGACGAATATAAGCTAAAGCTCGAGCTGCCAATTTACGATATTTTGCTTCTGCTAGTAGTGTCACAAAAACGTTAATCGCGATCGCCCCCAGGTGAGACAAGGTTTCTGAAGCAATCTCGATTAGTTCTTCTTCTTCTGTATTTTGCAGCAGATTTGCCAAGGCAATAACCACAATTTGCGTCTTAAAATTTCCCAGAATCTTCACCGCAAACCAGCGCACCTCAATATCGATCAACTGATTTTCAAGAATGGCAACCAATGGCTCAACTACAATCTCACCCAAATGGGGAATAATTTTGGCGATCGCCCATTTCTCTTGAAAATCACCGTAAAATAAAACTTGCAACGCCAAATCCAGAGATTGAGAGCAATTCTCGGCATCGAGAGATGTCCGAAGCTTTTGTCGACCAGACAAATCTGGTTCTTGTTGTAGATAATCAGCAACTTGCCCCCAGTCTTTTTTGCGAGCTGCCAGTTCTGCTTTTTCGATAATGATTGTGGTTTCTGATTTTGCTTTGGAATAGGTCACAGGATCTTGAAAATAGATTTTATTGTCTATCTTTAGTGATTTTTAAAAAGCTAAGTTTTCCTCACAACTGCCAGTGTTGAATATTTTGGGCATAACAGCAACTCACTATGTAATAAACACATTAAATACATGCCATAAAATCATTTTGATCATGAATTAGCAGGATTAAGATGATTGTGAGAGAAAAAATTTAGGTGTTAGGCAAATAATTGAGAAGCCCCTACTAAAAAAGTAGAGGCTTACAAATTTGCTCAATCCCAATTGATGATTAAAATAAATTAACCAAGAATTAATCGAGATCTGGCATAGCTAATACTGGTTCCGTTTCGCGGTTAATACCTTTCTCAAAACCACCAGCAGCAGCACGGGCGCGGCCAGCATGCCATAGGTGACCAACGAGGAAGAAGAACGCCATAATAAACTGGAACGAAGCCAACCACTGACGGATATTAACGAAGTTGAAAGAGTTAGCTTCAGTAATGATGCCACCAACTGCGTTAATAGAAGCGTTAGGAGCATGAGTCATATACTCAGCAGCACGACGCAATTGCCAAGGTTGAATGTCATTTCTGACCTTATCAAGATCCAAACCATTAGGCCCACGAAGAGGCTCTAACCAAGGACCACGGAAATCCCAGAAACGCATAGTTTCTCCACCAAGGATAATCTCACCAGTAGGAGAACGCATTAAATACTTACCTAGACCAGTAGGACCTTGAGAAGAACCAATGTTCGCACCTAGTCTTTGGTCACGAGCTAGAAAAGTAAAGGCTTGAGCCTGAGAAGCTTCCGCATTAGTTGGCCCATAAAACTCACTAGGATAAGCAGTATTATTGAACCAAATATAGCAAGAGGCCACAAAGGACATTAAAGACACAGCGCCGATACTATAAGAAAGATAAGCTTCACCATTCCAGATCAGAGCACGACGAGCCCAGCCAAAAGGCTTGGTCAAAATATGCCATACTCCACCGGAAATGCAAATCAAACCAATCCAGATATGACCACCAATGATGTCTTCCATATTATTAACGCTAATAATCCAACCTTCACCACCAAAAGGAGCTTTGGTTAGGTAACCCCAGATCACACCAGGATCTAAGGTTGGATTAGTAATAATACGAACGTCTCCACCACCAGGAGCCCAGGTATCATAAACACCACCGAAGAACATTGCTTTAAAGACTAACAAAAAGGCTCCACATCCTAAGAGAATGAGATGGTAACCAATAATGTTGGTCATTTGGTTTTTGTCCTTCCAATCCTGAGAGAAGAAGTCAGAATAATCTTCTAAAGTTTCAGGACCACGAAGTGCGTGGTAAATACCGCCTAAGCCGAGAACAGCAGAGGAAATAAGGTGTAAAACACCAACTACAAAATAGGGATAAGTACTAATAACTTCACCACCAGGGCCGACACCCCAACCTAGAGTTGCTAAGTGGGGAAGTAAGATCATGCCCTGTTCGTACATAGGCTTTTCTGGAACATAGTGAGCGACTTCGAAAATAGTCATTGCTCCAGTCCAGAAAACAATTAAACCAGCATGGGCGACATGAGCACCCAGGAGTTTACCGGAAAGATTAATTAAACGAGCGTTACCAGCCCACCAGGCAAAACCAGTGGACTCTTGATCGCGTCCGCCTCCAAACGAAGGACTAGAGAGCGTTACCACGGGGTAGTACCTCCTCAGGGAATACAAATTGTTCGTGTGGTTGGTCTTGAGTCGCCATCCAGGCGCGCAGACCTTCATTTAACAAGATATTTTTGGTGTAGAAAGTTTCAAACTCAGGATCTTCTGCTGCTCTCAATTCTTGAGAGACAAAGTCATAAGCCCGTAAGTTTAAAGCAATCCCGATAATGCCAATACTGGCCATCCATAATCCAGTTACAGGGACAAATAGCATGAAGAAATGTAACCAACGTTTGTTGGAAAAAGCAATCCCGAAAATCTGAGACCAGAAGCGGTTTGCAGTCACCATACTGTAGGTTTCTTCTGCTTGAGTCGGTTCAAAAGCACGGAAAGTGTTGGCAGAACCATCGCCATCTTCAAACAAGGTGTTTTCTACTGTAGCACCGTGGATTGCACAAAGTAATGCGCCACCAAGTACTCCCGCTACTCCCATCATGTGGAAAGGATTGAGGGTAAAGTTATGAAAACCTTGAACAAAAAGAATGAAACGGAAGATTCCGGCTACTCCCAAACTAGGAGCGAAGAACCAGCTAGATTGTCCCAAAGGATAGAGTAAAAATACACTAACAAATACGGCGATGGGCGCGGAAAATGCGATCGCATTATAAGGACGAATCCCCACAAGACGAGC
>NZ_ALVZ01000118.1 GCF_000332055.1 Xenococcus sp. PCC 7305
CGTTGTAACCTTCTCTCCGCTATTTACAATTACGAACTATCATTATCAGCTTAAAATTTCTTGTTGTGACAATAATTTAAATACTTATCTATTTTGCAAGAGGTCTAATTAATTCCTTGCAAAAAATAGCACTGCCAACTACAGGAGACTTATATGTAAATCAAACAAAGAATCAGTTATCAATATCAAGAAAAATACAAAATTTTATTATCAAATTGTTTAATCGTAATCCCTTAGTACTATTTGTCGATAGTCTTGTATTTTTAGGAGACAATATTGCCTTTATAGGGAAAGTTAAAGTTTCTGATGGCAAATCTTTTGTCTATCTTTTTATGTTAGATCCAATCACAGGAAAGATTACTAATAGTACTAATATTACTAGTTCAAGTTATATCGATGAATTATTGGAAAAGGAACAAGAGTTGACAATAAATAGCCTAAAAATTGATTCCAACAACAAATCTCTTCTAATTGGTTTTATGGGATCTTCTTTGCTAAAAAGCCCTCTATATCTTGTTGATAGCAATGGAAACATAGACAATATTATCTTAGATAAAAAAGCATTAGACTCTTTATTATTCTTTAAATCTTTATCCATTTCCTTTCAGAAATTAGCTATTTCTGATAGTTTTCTTGCAATCGAAATTTCTGGGCCGCTTCCATTTTTAGAACAAATAACTTTATGGCAAAGATATCCTCAGCCATCTTTAATTGATAGTATACCAAAAAGTGGTCAGATTGACGTTAGAGATTCTTTTGCTCTTATTTCAATTTTTCCATATGAACGAACATCTAATAATGCTGATTTCAACTATGTATTCATTCAAGTTAGTAAAAATCAAACTATTACGAAATCAAAAATTCGATGGGAACGTCCTATAGGATGGAAGTTTTATTATTATAGTGCAAAAAAAACAGGTCTAATAGATTCGGGTAGTTTGCTACTGAATAGATATGGAACTGTCATGAATCTTCCCATCAAAAACTTACCTAGTTCATACGAAATCAAAAATTCACATTGTAGGAGTTAATAGTTATTAACAAAAACTATAACTAAGTATATTGCCTAATTAATTTATGCAAAACTATTTGATTTAAATTATGAGTGATTGTTATGAGAATAATACACCTGAGCTTGGTAACAATATCTTGTTTAATGATTAGTGGCTGTAAGTATAATTTTTTTGCACAATGTTTTATACCATTTTCTACTGATAGTGGAACGCTTAATTACTCTTTAGCTATGAGTGATAAATATTTAGCTGTGGGAGATAGTAAAGCTAATAGAGTAGCAATATATACTCGTAAAAAAAATAAAAAATGGACAAAAGCAAAAGAAATTGCTGCTCCAAAAGATTCTACTCCTGATAAGATTGGTCATGGATTTGGAAAACGATTAGCTTTAGATCAACATAATCTGATTATTAGTGCAAGCACATCTTTACCCAATAATCAGATAACTAATCCCAAAGACTTTCAATGGAAAACTTCAATTAATTCAATTTTTCGTGCAGTTTATCAGGTAAACCTCAGTAAAAAATTTAAAATATAACGTATTGATGTACCAACTAAAGGTATGATTCCAAGTTCCTTCATTGCTGCTGATGGAGGCAAAATTGTTTTTGTTATTAACCAGATAGAACGTTTGCCATTTTCTAGTCAAGTCGTTTTATTTTCTAATGGAAAGATAGATTATTTACCAAAGCAAGAACATTTTGATAAAGATAGATATGATTTTGTGAAAGATCTTGGACTTAAAAATAATATTTTGTTACTTGGTTCTATATGGCATGACGATCAAAATTCAGCTTGGCTATTTGATTTAAATGAAATACAAAATAAACCTCAAAAAATATTTGTACCCAATGCAATCTTAGGAGCTAGCGTCGCTATTTCTGACCAATTTATAGCAGTGAGTCACTATTCTCGAAGAATGTCACCAGAAGGCTTTATCTCTAAAACATTAATCAAATTAATTAAAAATGGTTCCAGCAAAACTATTGATAACTATGAGAGCTTATCTTTAGACGGTGATATTCTAACAATCTGGCATCATGGAGGCCCAAATATCGTTACAGGAACAGATCTTATTGAACCAGATGTTCTTGAAGTATTTCGCCTTGATGAAAATGCTACGCCGCGTCTAATTATGGAGCGCGAAGATCTAATTAACGCTTTGGTATTCAAAAGCCTTTTGACAACTGTTCAAAAGACCAACTCTGGCAGAAAGATCTGTATAGAGTCAGTACATTAAATAACAAAAAATATTGGTTATTTGAGATAATTAAAACTATTTTTTAACTCATTTATAAAGTCATCTTCTACTAACAAAATTAGTGTGATTATTATTCCCAAAAAAACAGATAATGGTTTTACAAAAAAGGCAAATATCAAATATAAAACTCCGTGAGAATCTCGAAAAAATCCACTAATGTAAAGAAAATAGCCCATGGAGTTGACAAATTTTATCGCAAAATTATAAAAGAATAAAGGGGTTATAGAGCCAATTAAAAATGCTTTAAATATTCCTTTTTTGGAGTTTTTTATTACAGACAAACCAAATTCCAAAATAAACAGTAGCAAGCACACCTGATTGTAATAGCTCAATTGCATTTTTAATAAATTGATTTGTTTGCATTTTAACATCTGATAAAAAATTATCTTATTAAGAAAAAGATTCTTTCAATAAAAATCTGTCAAGGAAGTATTATTAGTGTTACATAATTATTTCTTTATGTCAGCTATTTTTATTAGTTATGAGTAATTTGTGTTTTTTAATAGTTGTTTATTTTATTCTAATATCATGGAATACTTGTACAAATTTATATTTATATAGATAAGATGCAATATCCAATAAAGATTAAAAAAGTCATTTTGATGTTATTTGGGTTTTCCCTAATGATTAACCTAAATATACTAAAAACTAATGCAGCATCTGCCTACACCCCTACTTGTTTAGAATCAAGATCCGGCGATAGTAAGTCATTTGGTACTTCCTTAGCTGTTGATGGAGACTATTTAGCTGTGGGAGATCCTGAAGCTAATCGAGTTGTAATTTATACTCGTAAAACTGATGGAAATTGGCAAAGAAAACATGAAATTTATCCACCCAAATCTTCCCTTGCAAAAAAAAGAGAATATGGTTTTGGTTCCGAAATTGCTCTTAATAATGATGTCTTAGCTATTCGGGCTTATGATGATAAAAGGATCATAGAGTCTGTCATGAATAAAAATATTAAATTAGGTTTTGAAACTTATTTAATATCACTCAAAAATCTACAAGATAATGAATTGCAAAAAGTAGTATTACCGACAGAATATCTGTTTGTTGATAGTCTTGAATTCTTGGGAGATAAAGTTGTACTTTTGGGCAAGATTGAAGTTTCGGCAGAAGAATGGAGTACCCATGTTTTCTTAATAGACTCAATTACAGGAAAGATTGCCAAAAATATTAAATTTCTGGATTCAGACTATAGCTTAGAAAAATATAGCTTAGCAATTGACTCAGATGAAGAATCACTTTTTATTGGATTAAAAGCATATTCTTTACTAGAAGATTCTCCATACTTGATAACAGAAGAAGGAAGAATAGAAAAAATTGTTTTGGAGGAAAAGACTGAAGATTTCAGCTCCTTTTCAGAGTTACGAAATCGTCACCTAATAAGAGGAGCTATATCGGAAAACCTCATTGCAATCTCTACAGTTTATTCTCCCTGGTTACAAGGAGGAACAGTGTTATTGAAACGATATCCTAAACCATCGTTAATTGATGTTGTATCTCAACATGGTCTTATTCATGTAAAAAACTCTTTTGTGCTTATTTCAGTTCTTCCAGACTCGGAGATTGTTGGAAATAAAATTTCAGATCATATATTTATTAAGGTTGATAAAAATGAAGTTATTACAAAATCAAAAATTCGATGGGAACGTTCCATAAGAGATCAAGTTGGTTATTATATACCAACAAACGGTTTAATAGATTCAGATAGTCTGCTACTGAGTGCATATGGAATCGTTGTGCGTCTTCCCATCAAAAACTTACCTAGTTCATACAAAATCAAAAATTCACATTGTTAGGAGTTAATAATTATGGCAATTTCAGGAGCAGATAATAGAAATATTATTGTAGGAGGGGCTGTAAATACAGAACCATTTGATTCTATTGTAGCGATAGATACTCGTTATGAAGGCCAAGTGGTAGGGAATGGAAGTGGTGTCATCATTGAGCCCAATCATGTGTTAACCGCAGGTCATGTTATAGTCCCAGCAGGGACTCCTCTACTCCCAATTGGGGCTAGAGTAACTCTTGCTCAAGATGTAGCTTCCTTGCCACCAAGGACAACCACTATTCCTTCAAGTGAAGACGATAATGTAGAAATAGGAACTAATCCATCCTCTCTTTTTCCGACTTATCCAGACTACAATTTGAGTGATCCTGGTGGTAACGATATCGGATTGCTAAATATTTCTCAACCAATTACAGATCCTTCGAAGTATATGGGAATTGTTGCTTTTGCAGATCCACAGGATGCGATTGGGCGTGATGTTTCTACCGCTGGTTATCCAGGAATTGTAAAGTTATCAGATTTTCCTGTTAGCAAAAACTCTCAATTTATTATTACAGATTCAGACGGCAGTCCTTCCGAGCAAAAAAATACTCCTAATAGAGTAGTACTTTTAACTGATGCTCGTACAATGTTCACCGCTAATGGAAATATTGATGGGATAAATTCATCGGACGGAAGATTAATTCTTTCACCTACAATTGACATAGAAACAGGTCAAAGTGGTAGTGGAGTGTGGACATTTCTTGAAGGTGACTCTGTACCTAAAGTAGCTGGTGTTATAAGCGGCACTGTAGAAGATAACAATGTTGCAGTATTGATTACTACAGATATATACAACAACATTTTTAATTACATAGACTCTGTAAATGGAACAAATATAAATGGAAATTCACTTCCAGAGAATACTACCATTGGAAGTAGTAATCAAGATGAGATTTTTGGTTCTTACCGTAAAGAAAAAATTTTGGGAAATGGCGGCAATGACATACTAGTTGGTCTTGGTGCAAATGATACACTAGATGGTGGTGAAGGAATTGATGAAGCAAGATTTTCTGATATATACATTGACTATGACATTGAGACTATCGACCCCGACCCTTCCAATCTTGTAATCAATTTCAATTACATAGGAGAATTATATGATCCTGGAATAGATATACTGAAAAACATTGAGTTTGCCAGATTTAGCGATAGCATTGTTTCTCTACCATTAGAAGACGGACCAAAAGAAGCAGCATTAATAGAAGTTCCCAATCCAGCACCAAGTATCAATAATCCCAACGATCTCCATGCTGCCAACTATTTAGGCTTAACTTCACCTATTTCCATGCTCGATGGAGATGTCGAGTCCACAGTTCACTATTCCCTTGTTCCTCCAGGTGAACCATACAATATCGCCTTCATCATCGATACCTCCGCCAGCATGAGTGTCGCAGAATTAGAAGAAGTCAAAGACGCTTACATCAACTTAACTAATTACTTCATCGATAATGAAATTGCTGAAAACAGCAACTTTGCCGTAATTAACTTTAGTCGCAACGCTGTTCTCCGACCTAACCTAACAGCAGATGAGGCGATCGCAGCCATCCAAAGCTTAACACCATCTAATGGCTTCGAAGGAACAAAATATAATGATGCTCTTTTCAATGCACAACTTTTCTTCCTACAATCGCCCTTAGACATTGGCAAAGAAAATAACATCGCTTTCTTTACCTCCGATGGCAGATCACAAACTAATTTTGCTGATCCCTTTGATCAATCTTATGTCTTCGATGCTATGGCACTGAGAAATGTAGCCAATGTCCAAGCCTTTGGAATTGACGATGGAACTAATGCTGCGGGTGCAGTAACTACAGGTCAGTTAAACTTTGTCGATTCTGATAATGGTTTGATCATCTCTGATGCTTCAGAACTAAACGAAGCCTTTAGTAAATCAGGACTTATCGACAATC
This sequence comes from Xenococcus sp. PCC 7305, assembly GCF_000332055.1. Taxonomy (GTDB): domain Bacteria; phylum Cyanobacteriota; class Cyanobacteriia; order Cyanobacteriales; family Xenococcaceae; genus Xenococcus. The sequence continues at coordinate 6,020 of NZ_ALVZ01000118.1, forward strand.
TCGAAGAACTTAAAATCCTCAAAGACGGCGAAGTACTTCAAACCATTCTGCCCAATGAATTAACTGATAGTCCCTTGGGTTTAAGCTTTGAAACTACTATTGAAGAACTTGATGTCAGTTTAGGTGCCGAAAATACACTTACTGTCCAAGCCTCTTTTGTTGATGACACCGTTTCTCCTGACTCGGATTTTATCGTTGCTAGTGGTTTAACACCTTCATCCGTCGATCCTCTCACAAATATTGTCACTGGTAGCTCTGGAAATGATGAACTACTTCTAACTCCACTAGATTTAGGAGCAGATGGTGGCGAGGGAGATGACAAAATAGTTGCCAATAGTTATGACAATCTCATTGATGGTGGAGAAGGAAACGATACTATTTCTGGTCATGGAGGAAATGATCGCATTACACCTGGAAATGGAGAAGATCAGGTTCGTGGCGGTGATGGCATTGATACTGTAGTCTATGAAAATAAACAATTCGCCACATCATCCTTGTGCCGAGCAGGGAATATTATTCGGGTCGATTTTACAGATGTCTTAACTGAGGTCGAATTCGTTCAGTTTTCTGATGCCAGAATTAGCACTGAAACCCTAGAAGTTGTTCCCACTCTCGAAGGAGCCAATATTACAGTAATAGAAGGTGATTTAGGAACTACAATTGCCCAATTCACCGTGAATCTTGATGCGCCGGCACCAGTAGATGTCTTAATTGATTACAATACTGTCGATGGAGACGCGATCGCAGGAGAGGATTATCTGTCCACATCAGGACGCTTAACTATTACTGCGGGAGATATAAGTGGAATTGTCGAGGTAGAAATTATTGGGGATACGGTAATTGAATTAGATGAAGTATTTGGGCTAAATCTTTCCAATATTTCTGGCGCTACCTTTGCTGATCTTGAAACAGAATATACTTTAGTTGCCAATATCGAAAATGATGATCTTGATATCAATTCCTGCAATCCTACTGCTGGTAATGATGACCTCACAGACTGTGCAAGCTCTGGAGGTGATATTATCAATGGTCTTGGAGGCGACGATACAATTAATGGGGGAGATGGCAACGATAGTCTCTATGGCGGAAACGGGAATGATATCTTGTCTGGTCAAAACGATAATGACAGATTAATAGGGAATAAGGGTAACGATACTCTATTCGGTGACAATGGAGACGATTTTCTATATGGCAAAAACGACGACGATAGCCTAATTGGGGGTGATGGCAATGACACTCTTAATGGCGGAATTGGGGCTGATGTTTTGTCTGGGGGAAATAATGATGATAGTTTAATTGGAGATGACGGGAATGACAGTATCTATGGCGGAAGTGGGAATGATATCCTGTCTGGTCAAAATGATAACGACAGATTAATTGGGAATAAGGGCAATGATACTCTACTCGGCGACAATGGAGACGATTTTCTATATGGCAAAAACGATGATGATAGTCTCATTGGGGGCTTAGGTCTTGATACTTTAAGAGGAGGAGTAGGTAATGATCGCTTTGTCGTCGCATCTGGATTGACTGGCGATCGCGATATTATTGAAGATTATCAAGATGGTTTTGACCTACTAGATCTCACAGGTGGTCTGTCTTTTGGGAATCTGACTATTAGTCAGAATGGTGCAGATACCGACATTCTTGAAACTGCCACCAATGAAACCTTGGCTACTTTGACTAATATCAATGCAGTTAATATTGATAATAATGATTTTGTGTAGTGAATAAATTGCCCCTGGATAGACTGAAGCTTACAAAATCAGCTACGATAGATAATCCCTTGGACATTTTCCATACACCCGTAAGAATGAGTACATCCCCTATCCAGAGTCAATTAACCCAATTACAAACAGAAGCGATAGCTGCGATCGCGGATTCCCCTAGCTTAGATGAGTTGGAGCAGCTCCGAGTAAAATATCTCGGTAAAAAAGGTCAACTTTCCCAAATTTTGAGGGGAATGGGCAAATTAAGCCCAGAAGAACGTCCGGTAGTTGGTTCTCTAGGAAACAAAGTTAAACAAGCAATTCAAGATAGTTTAGAAACTCAGAAAGCAACTTTGCAGCAAGCGGCAATTCAGGCGAAAATTGCTGCTGAAACTTTGGATGTCACGATGCCTGGGGTTAGTCGTCCTTTAGGAAAAGTTCATCCTCTTAACGGGGTCGTAGATCGGGTTTTGGATATCTTTGTCGGCTTAGGTTACACCGTGGCAACTGGCCCTCAAATAGAAACGGATTACTATAATTTTGAAGCGTTAAATACGCCGACCGACCATCCAGCAAGAGATATGCAAGATACTTTTTATCTTCCTGGGGGTAATTTATTGCGAACCCATACTTCTTCAGTACAGATTCGCTACATGGAAAATAATGAACCACCGATTCGAGTTATTGCGCCTGGGAGAGTATACCGAAGAGATACGGTAGATGCTACTCACTCGGCAGTGTTCCATCAAGTCGAGTTACTCGCGATCGATAAAGGTTTAAAGTTTAGCGATCTCAAAGGTACGATCAAAGAATTTTTACGGCAGATGTTCGGCGATGAGCTACCAGTGCAATTTCGGACTAGTTATTTTCCTTTTACAGAACCTTCTGCTGAAGTGGATGTGCAATGGAAGGGTAAATGGTTAGAGGTTTTAGGCTGCGGCATGGTAGACCCCAATGTTCTCAAAGCTGTTGGCTATGATCCTGAAATCTATACAGGCTTTGCTGCGGGGTTTGGGGTCGAAAGATTCGCGATGGTATTACACCAAATTGATGATATTCGTCGTTTATATAATAGTGATCTACGCTTTCTAAAGCAGTTTTAGGATAAGGGATGAAGGATAAGGGATGAAGGATAAGGAGGTTCAAAGTGATTTTTCCTTGATACCTCGTTCCTCGATCCTTTATTTACTTAGCTGAAATCATTAATATCAAGAGAATCGGCTGTCACTCCGGATACAAAGGCAATGTCGACGCCTGCCTTGTTGGCAATGAGAGCTCCTTCTGTTACCCCGAAGGTACTGTCTGTAATGACCAAATTATCGAATTGAATACTACCTAGAGATAATGTATCCATGCCATCGCTAAAGCCGACAATTCTGTCGAGACCTCTGCCGTTTTGCAGGACAAAAGTATCTGCTCCTGCACCACCAAGTAGCACATCTGCTCCGTTACCGCCAATCAAGGTGTCAGCTCCATCACCGCCAATTAGGGTATCATCACCGTCGCCGCCAACTAGGCTGTCTCTGCCATTGCCCCCTAGCAAAACATCATTGTCTATATTTCCTAGAAGTTCATCATTTCCCATCCCACCTCTGAGGGTATCACTGCCTTCTCCCCCAAGCAGTTTATCATTGCCATTTCCACCATTTAGAACATCATTCCCTTTATGTCCCAAGATAAAGTCATTGCCATTATTACCGTTCAGCTCGTCATCGTCAGCACCGCCTAATAGTAAATCGTTACCATCGCCACCATTTAAGGTATCCTTGCCTGCGCCTCCGAGAAGAGAGTCATTTCCATCATTGCCATAAATTAGATCATCGCCTTGTCTCCCAAAGACCAGATCTTGGTTGCCCAAGCCTTTTAATAAATCATTACCGTTGCCACCATCAAGGGTATCGTTGCCGTTATTGCCTTCAATAGAATCATTACCACCTTTCCCTAGAAGAGAGTCGGCTCCATTTAGACCACGAATTAAATCATTCTCTAATGTTCCTATTAAGCTATCATTAGCTATAGTTCCAGAAATAAGATTAGGAGTTTCCATTTTATTACTACAAATAATCAATTCATCATCTAACAATGATAAGACAGAAGTATGACAAATCAAGAAATTGAATACCAAAAAAGTAAAATTTTACGAAATCTATTTCTTTTTATATCTAAAATGTTTCTATGATAATTCTTGATAGTTTACTCGGCTCATCTCAACATTTACTATTTATCTTATTTTAATTATTCATTCATGTTTTTATAAGTTGCAACTGAAGAGGGTGAAATGCGGTTTAGATAGCGGAAAATCCAATATTTCAAAACTGTGTCTAAAATCACGGGAAAGGTAGCAATAAATAGAAAGTCAAAATCACGATTTTCTGCTAGGCCAAAATGATTTGCGATCGCCTTAAGAATGACCTCCCAACCATGGGGAGAGTGATATCCCACAAACATATCTGTCAGCAAAATAATCAAAAAAGCTTTGGCAGAATCACTTAAGCCATAGACAATTTCATCGAGGAAAGATTTGATAATTAAAATTTCTCTTTTGCAGAAAAATATAATGGCAGTAAAAGCAATTAAAGAGCAAATATCGGCAAAGATATTGCCGATCGCATTGATGCCACGATCTCGGTATTCTTCTGCCAATTCTCCGGCTCTGACTTGAACTCGATCCTCAATTTCTTGATCAGATATTAAAGGCGTAATGCCAATTAAATTCTGAAAATGCAGATCCTGTTCATAATGGCGTAATTCGACAAAAGCTTCTTCTTGGAAATCCTCATTAATAAAAACTATGGCCTCGTGATCGACAAAGTATCTTTCAACAATTGGTCGAATCACAAATGTCTTGCTAAATTGATGGGTAAATAAAGGAACAATAATCAGAATTAGGAGAAAACGAATCGAGATCGAAGTTTTATTGCGAGAACGACGAAATTTCTTTAAAACTTCTTCTTCTGTATTATCCGCTTGAGGATCAATTTCTTTGCGAATCCGAGTTAAGGTTCTTAAGATTGAACGAGGTAGCACACCAGTTTTGTCCGAAATCGTCTCAATTGTCGGATCTAAAGATTTATTCTCATTTGGCGATCGCGAAGCGTCTACCGCTAGGTCTCGCGTACTACTGCGATCGCCCAATGATTGTGCTTGGTTCTTCTTTGGTAATAAATTATTAGCTGTTGCTTCGGTAAAAGTTTGAGGCTCAGACTCCAATTCAGCAGTGGTCAAAGTTGCTTCCAAAGAATTATCCTGATATTTTTCGATCACATAATCAATAAAATTGAGCTTTTCGACGATCGAAATTTCTTCCCTATCGGTCGCTAATTCCTCTGAATATTTAACAATTTCACTGGAGCGACTAGGTTTGTCATCAGAAAATATTAGTAAAGTTCGACTAGAATTAAACTCGGTTAATCTAACCTTAATTGTCTTGAGATAGTTATTAACATCACTGCGAAAAACCTTAACCACACTATCAGAATAATCCGTATTGATCCGAGATACTTTTTGCCCATCAAAATGATCATCTTCAATGGCTTTAATTTTAATTGCCGCACGATAGGCTGCATCTAAAGCTCGTTCTGGCGTTGCGGATAACCATTTTCTACCACCATTTAGAATATCTTGTAGGTTCATTATTAGTATCGGATAATCAGAGCATATAAAACTAGAATGGCCGAACTGTCCACCTAGTTTGAATTTGACATAATTTTTAAATACCCCTAACTTTAGTATATTTTGATGATAGTTTGGTGCTTCATCTAACTAAAAAATCCAACGCCCAACTACACCCTGAGCTAAATTAACATAGTAAAGATAGCCATCTTCTCCCATCACAACCTGTGAAACAACTCTGGCATCTTGGGTAAAAATATCCGCTGCAGTCACATTGCCCTGGTTATCGAAGCTAAGATTGCGAATAATTCCCGTTGTGGAATCCACCACAAAAAGATCTCCTTGATATTCTTCAGGATAGCGATCGCCAAAGTAGAAATCGCCCAACACTACTGAGCGTGCACCATCATTATCATGATCCAGAGCAAAAATAGGGGCGGTCACTGGTGATGGATTAGCATAAAACTCTTGGGATTGGGGCAGATCTTCAAACTGTTCAGTGGGCTCATTGCCCCCTCTGGCACCCTCATAATAGGGCCAACCAAAATTCGCTCCTGCGCCTCCTGTATTTACTTCTTCCCAAGTATTCCATCCCGTTTCTCCGTTATAAACCTGTCCTGTTTCAGGGTGGATCGCAATTCGGAAAGGATTACGCAGACCATATTGATAAACTTTAGAACGATTGGAATTAGCATCACCATCAAAGAAAGGATTATCGTCTAGACCTTCTCCGGTAATTGGATCAATGCGCAGAATCTTGCCTGACAAATTATCTAAATTCTGCGATCGGAAGGCTCCGGTGTCTAAGGTTGCGAAAGTGCCATCCCCAATGCTGACATAAAGTGCCCCATCTGGGCCAAATTCGAGGGAGCCAGTGTTATGAAAATTGGACTCAACGGCAATAAAATCCTGAATATTCGTGCCATCTTCCAGAATACCAGATGGATTATTGCGAGATTGCTCATTGTTTAAGCCAAAGGGGCTTCTCCGACCATCATAGTTATCCCAAGTACTATTTTTCCCGACGATAACGACTTCACTATTAGGCAAAGCTGTTGTGTAATTAGTACTAGCATCTGCTGTGACTCGGATTACTCTAGCTGCTCGGATACCGCTTTGATCTGGTCCGCCTCTGGGATGGTCTATATTCTCATCGTCGTATACCTCTGGTGGGTCATAGGCAAAGAAAAAATAAACATAGGGATTGGCTTCAAAGTCGGGATGGACAGCAAGATCTGTAATACCTCTGGTCGTAAACTTGTCATTATTTACTTGAGATGAGATATCAATGAATGGTGTTTCTAGTAACGCGCCATCTTGGAATACCTTGACTACGCCACCTTTTTCGGGAATTAGCATAGTTTGGGTGTTTGGAATCCAATCAATCGCCTCTGGTTGGGCAAGTCCGGTTACAAGTTCTTCGGTTCTTAATGACAATTTACTGTTGTATAAAGCCTGAATTTCGGCTCCGCTCAGAACACGATTAAAGATATCCGTATCGGCAATATTGCCAGTTAAACCTTCAATGGCGGTGCCGCGAACCGTTCCATCATGGAAGCGAGTGTCAACATTGACCGCTCCTAGGCCAATCCCCCCGACATGTCTCCACAGTCGAGTACCATCTCCTTCGGCAAATTGAACACCATCCAGATAGGCTGAGAAGGCTCCAGACTGAAGACTGGTTAAGCTTTCATCGGCATCCAAGACTAATGCGACATGATGCCAGGTATCAGCTTGAATTCCCGTACTAGATAAATACGTCCCTTCTGACCATAGTCCTCCAGACCAGCCTCCAACATAAAGACTATTATTGTCGAGATAGATATTTAGTCCTCGACCAACGCCCCCTTCTTCGTAAATAACTTGTTTGCTTCCTGCTACTAGATCATCAGCCTTAAACCAAGTTGAGATAGTGCGTTTAGCATGGGGAAGACCATTAATATCTTCTGTATCAGCAACTGCAACATAACCATTTGGGGTATCAAAACGAACTGTACCACCTAAGGCAGTTTCTGTTGTGGCAAAAGCTGCGCCATTGATGAGGCTGCCGATATTGTTGTTTCCAGTGGGAGAAGAATCCCCAGCTTCTAGGCCACTGGTTTCCTCAAAGTTCCATTGGGCAACTAAGCCAGTTTTCTCGGCAATTTCTGCCCCACTCAGAGCTTTATTGTAGATTGCCACATCTGCCAGACTGCCCCCAAAGGCTTCAATTCCTGTTCCTTCGATAATCCCATCATGGAATTGAGTTCCGTCATTGACTGCGCCAAGGGCCATGTCATTGGGATGCTTCAAAAGTCGCAGTCCGTCTCCTTCACCAAATTTGACTCCGTCTAAGTAGGCCGAAAATACCCCAGATTGCAAGCTATTAGTATCAGGAGCAGCATCTAAAACCAATGCTACATGATGCCAGGTGTTAGACTCAAAAGCATCAGTGGATAAATAGGTTCCATCCCAATTACTTCTTCCTTGATCCCAGCTACCGACATATAAACTACCATTTTCGATATAAATATTATGTCCCCTCAAAGGGCCGCCCTCTTCATAAATTACTTGTTTCCGTTCCGTATCCGCATTGGGTAAAAAGAGAGTTTTATTATCGACATTGAACCAGACAGAGACAGTTCTTTGAGCCTGAATCTCTAGGTTAAGATCACTCGAATCGCCAACTTCAATGTAATCATCCTGACCATCAAAGGTTACGATACCGCCTAAATCTCCACCAATAGAACCGCTAGTAACTCCATTGACCAAGACCCCAGAATGATTGCTACCATTGTTGGAATTATCTAGAGTTATGTTATTAATCGGCGCTTGATCGAATGTCCAAAGGGCGATCGGTTCGTCAAGATTAGTTTCAGTTTCCTCAGCGGTATTAATTAGGCCAGGATCTAAGGCTAAGTAGCCTACGGTTTCAAAAGCATGGATGATCTCCTCATCTAGAGATTGTTCTTCTTCTAAGAATAGTGATACTTCTGATTGACTGAGATCCGTATAACGGAGCGCCACCGGATCTCCGCCCGCAATTGTATTGGTTGAAGCTAAGAAGACTGGCAGCTCGCTAGTTAAACCACTCAAAGATTCCGTTTGACCATTGTGATCAGCTTCGAAAGTCCCTGAGATAAAGGCCGAATCGCCCAAGTTTCCGGCCCCTGGCTGAATAGCTAACCAGCTGACCATTTCATCGGCATGGAAATAATTGGTGGAGTCGGCAATGCCAAGTTCTTCTCGATAAATGGGTCGGACATCAGTTTCCTCTTGAACTCTTAGTCTAAATTCTGAAGTACTAACGTTGCGAATTCTTTCTGTAACAGCGCTGGCTTCATTTTCAGTGATTGTCTGAGCGAGCACAATCGGAGTCGTCGCAAAACTAGTATCAAATTCAATGGTTTGCCAAGTATGGTCAACTTGAGGTTGATTCTCGGCAATAATCACTGTGCCATCTTCCAGGACGTGAGTCCCTGCCTCAACGACTAAGTAGCCCACAGATTCGCCGATATGGGTTTCGTCTAGATATTCCCATTCATCGATGCGGGCTTGAAAACTGTTGTTGGTAACGTTGTCGACTCTGACTGTGGCAGGATTGGGGCCGTTATAGGATGGAGGCCCTAAGATAACTACGGGATCTTCATAGGTATTTTGGAGATTGATGGTGCGCCATCTATCATTTATCCTGACTGTGCCACTTTCTGCGATCGCAATTTCTAGAGTTTCTGAATATTGGCTTGCGACTAAGGGATCAAGGATTGATTGGGCTTCAATGGTTCCTTGGGTAATTTCTAAATCCCAATCGCCTTTGTAGCTACCGGTTAGATCATCAGAAGCTGCAATATCAGCACCAGTTATTTGCCCAAATTGTTCAACAAAAGCCAGTCCATCACTTGCTGATGCTAGGTTGCAGGCATATATTAAAATATCAGCGTCTTCGGTTAAAGCAGTATTCCAGCTCTGAATTTCTTGGGTATATTGAGCTAAATCATCTGTCCCAAAGATGCTATCACCCAATTGTAATTGAGCTTGATTGCCATGGGAAAAAATGTGAATATTTTCTATGTTGCTTTGATTGGCTAAATAGTCGGTGATCTGTGTAATGCCATCACGACTATTATTTAAAATGAGAATTTCAGAATTATTGACACCTTGAGCTAGGTCCTGATAGTTGTCAAGATTAGAATCAATGATAGTGAGGTTAGAAGACTGAGAAATTGTATAGTCGCCGCTATTTTCAATATTTTCAATCATATATATTCATATTTAATAATTCGCTTTATAGTAATTAAGAATATATGAGTTTTAGATTGAAATAACTAACTTTATTGTCAATTTAATTCTGTATATTTTTTGTATATTTAAGTTTATGAAAACAATTGCTGTATTGAAAAAAAATTGAAACAATTATAGGTTTTGGTTAAAGTTGAAGCGTCTAATTAATTTTTGATTATTCTGCTAAAATGTAGAGCCATAATGAGATCGCTGGCTTTCAAATCACAACATTATACTAAGTCGCGTTCTAAAGTGTAATGGGAGCATCTCGCGCAAAGACGCAAAGACGCAAAGACGCAAAGGGAATTAAAAATGATCTTACGTTTATGAACGCAGGTTAGTATTACGAGGGACTAAAGTTTTGCTCGATATTTAGTCATTTATTTTCAACTTGGCTTGACAAAACCTTATACAATTATCACTTATTAACTCGAATATACTTTTCTCTACTAATAAATTTGGCTTTTATTGCAGATGCTATGAAAACAAAAATTTTAGTCTTAGCCTCTAATCCGTCTAAAACAGAACAACTAAAATTGAGTCCTGAGATTCGTTCCATTAGAGAATCTCATGAGCGTTCCCAGAAGAGAGATAAATTTGCCATAGTTATAGAGCCAGCAGTTCGAATTAGCGATTTACAAAGAATTATTCTGAGTGAGAAACCTCGAATTGTCCATTTTTGTGGACATGGATCTAGTCATAAGGGTCTGATTCTAGAAAATGAGGAAGGAGCAGCTCAAGCAATCAGTACAGAAGCTTTGACAGATTTGCTCAAAATATTAAAGAACAGAATTGAATGTGTAGTCTTAAACGCCTGTCATTCTCAGGCTCAAGGCAAGCAAATTTACCAACATATCAATTATCTTATTGCAACCAAGAAAGAGATACATGATGACGCCGCACTCCTTTTTACTAAGGGTTTCTATGATGCATTGTTCAATGACATGACATATAAGGAGGCTTATGAAGTCGGTTGTAATCGTATTCATTTGGAGCTATACAAAAGTGACAATGTAGAGCGTAAGCTTGTGCCAGCCTATTCAAAAGAAGAAAGAGATTATATAAATTTAGAACAACATGAAATTCTCCTATTTCTAGAGAATAAATTTCCGAATAAGATTGAAGACGATATTTTAAAATCTCAATCAATTAATGAGCAAATAGTAGGATCTCTTAAATCTCCCCAAGAAAAGTGTCAAGCAAAAGATTTAGCAGAACAAATGCGGGGCTGGTTTGAGGCGCTTAACTATAGTTTTGAAGAATATGAAGTTTGGGACGAGAATTATTTTGAATGGATTATTACTGTTCCCGCCAGAAGAGGTTATGACAGAATTCTGATTCGTGGCGTTGAGGGAGAAGCTAGTATCAAGGATTTTCAAGAATTATCTGATTTGGTATCAGAACATCGTACCGACGAAGGTTGGTTAGTGGCATTACGTCGGGTTAGTGCGATCGCGAAACAACAATCTGAACTCAAAAATATCTTTTGTTATACCTTTGATGAACTCTTAGACGATGTTGCGCAGTTTGATGGTTATATCCAATGGCTGACAGCAGAAATTCAACGCCGAAAAATTGATACACAATATGTTCCCCTCGCTTGCACCAAAGACGAATTTGACCCAGAAACCAAGCAAAAGTTGGGGACAAGTAAATATGATGAACATAACGGTTGGATTGAAGGCTATATCGGGCAATGGCTAGCAGATGATAGTAAAGAACATCTTTCGGTTTTAGGGGAATTTGGCACGGGAAAAACTTGGTTTGCTTTTCACTATGCGGGAATTGCTTTACAAAAATATCTAGAAGCTAAAGACCAAGGAATTGAGCGTCCTCGTTTGCCATTGGTGATCCCGCTGCGAGATTATGCGAAGGCTGTAAATATGGAGTCATTGTTCTCAGAATTCTTTTTCCGCAAACATGAGATTCCTTTGCCTGGATATTCAGCATTTGAACAGTTGAATCGCATGGGAAAGTTGCTGCTTATTTTTGATGGTTTTGATGAAATGGCAGCCAGAATAGACACACAAGCCATGATCAATAATTTTTGGCAATTGGCGCGGGCAATTGTTCCTGGAGCGAAGGCAATCTTAACTTGTCGCACCGAACATTTTCCTGAAGCGCAGCAAGGACGAAGACTATTAAGTGCCGAGTTACAGGCTTCGGTTGCAGCTCTGACAGGCGAACCACCGCAGTTTGAAGTTTTGGAGTTGGAAAAGTTTAATCAGCAGCAGATTCAAGAAGTTTTAGAAAAACAGGAAGTTCAGGCAAAAACAATTGCCAAGGTGATAGCAAATCAAGATTTATTAGATTTAGCTCGTCGCCCTGTCATGCTGGGGCTGATTGTGGAAGCTTTGCCAGATATTGAGCAGGGCAAACCTATAGATATTTCGCGGATCTATCTCTATGCTGTGACGCGGAAAATGAATCGGGATATAAAAACTAAGCGAACTTTTACTTCTCTGGCCGACAAATTGTATTTTCTCTGCGAACTTTCCTGGGAAATGATTTCCAAAGATACCATGAGTATCAATTATCGTGAATTTCCTGAAAGAATTCGGCGGTGTTTCGGGGACAAGGTCGCCGAAGCTAAGGAATTAGATCATTGGCATTTTGACATGATGGGTCAAACTATTTTGGTGCGGAACTCAGAGGGAGATTATAGTCCTGCTCATCGTTCTTTTTTAGAGTTTTTTGTAGCTTATAAATTTGCAGCAGAATTGGGGATCTTAGCTGAAGATTTTGCAGCTATTGCAGAGATCTCTGAGTTTCAAGAAAGATTAGATTTAGCAGAGACTTTTGGTAAACAACCCTTAGCCAAAGCAGTTCAGGAGCTTATCTTGCCGATGATTTCCCAAGTAGAAGTAACTAAACAAAGGTTATTAGAAGTAATCCAGGAAACAAAGGGAAAAAGTGAGGAACAAGCTGCATATTTAGGAGGAAATGGCATAAATTTACTTTTGCCATTGCAGAATAATTTACTAACCAATCAAAATTTATCAGGAACAGTAATTAAAGGTGGTAATTTTAGCCAAGCCCATTTCAGAGATCTAAATTTATCAGCAGCGAATTTAAAAGACTGCCTGTTTGCGAAACAAGATTTTGGTACTGTTTTTTCAGTTAGTTGGCATCCTCAAGAGTCGATTTTGGCTACTAGTCACAGTGATAGGACAGTTAGAGTATGGGAAGTAGTTACAGGAAGGGAATTACTAACTTTGAAATGTCACAATGATTGGGTTAGATCAGTGGCATGGAATCCTGATGGTCAAGCCCTCGCTTCTGCTAGTTATGACTCCACAATAAAAATATGGAACCCTATTAATGGTCAATGCCTACAAAATCTAAATGGTCATTATGGTACGGCCGTATCAGTAGCTTGGAGTCCTGATGGTCAATTGCTTGCTAGTGGTAGTTCCGACAAAACGATAAAAATATGGAACCCTATTAATGGTCAATGCTTTCAAACTTTAACTGGTCATGATATTTTGGTTCGATCAATAGCTTGGAGTCCTAATGGTCAATTGCTTGCTAGTGCCAGTGATGATCAAACGATAAAAATATGGAACCCTATTAATGGTCAATGCATCCAGACTTTAAATGGCCATACTAGTTGGGTTGCGTCAGTAGTCTGGAGGCCTGATGGACAAGCTCTAGCTTCTGCTAGTTATGATTCCACAATAAAAATATGGAACCCTATTAATAGTCAATGCCTTAATACTCTTATTGGGCATGATAGTGCTGTTACATCAATAGTATGGAGTCCTAACGGTCAAGCGCTTGCCAGTACTAGTTCTGATAAAGCGATAAAAATATGGAATCCAATTAATGGTCATTGTCGTAAAACTTTAATAGGTCATAATAGTACAATCAGATCAGCATCTTGGAACCTTGATGGTCAATTACTTGCTAGTGCCAGTGATGATCAAACGATAAAAATATGGAACCCTATTAATGGTCAATGCATCCAGACTTTAACTGGTCATGATGGAGCTACTAGAGCAGTAGCTTGGAGTCCTAATAATCAATTTCTTGCCAGTGCTAGTTATGGATTTGCAATAAAAATATGGAATCCAATTAATGGTCAATGCCTGCAGACTTTAACTGGTCATGCTAATTGGGTTGCATCAGTAATCTGGAGTCCTGATGGTCAAGCTTTTGCTAGTACTAGTTATGATCAAATGATAAAAATATGGAACCCTATTAATGGTGAATGTCTCCAGACTTTAATTGGTCATAATAGTGCTGTTACGTCAGTAGCCTGGCGCAATGATGGTCAGGTTATCGCTAGCGGTAGTTCTGACAAAACGATAAAAATATGGAACCCTATTAACGGTAAATACCTTAATACTTTTACTGGTCATCAAAGAGAGGTTAGATCGGTAGATTGGAGCAATGATGGACAAGCTCTTGCGAGTGGTAGTTCTGACGAAACGATAAAAATATGGAACCCTATTAACGGTAAATGCCTTAATACTTTATGTGGTCACCAAAGAGCTGTCAGGTCAGTAGTCTGGAGGCCTGATGGACAAGCTCTTGCGAGTGGTAGCTATGATCAAACGATAAAAATATGGAACCCTATTAATGGTCAATGCTTTAATACCTTATTCGGACATACCAATTGGGTCACATCAATAGTATGGAGTCCTGATGGGCAAGCTCTTGCGAGTGCTAGTTATGATCAAACGATAAAAATATGGAACCCTATTAACGGTCAATGTCTTAATACTTTATGTGGTCATAATAGTGCTGTTAGGTCTGTCGCTTGGACGGATAATGGTCAATATCTCGCGTCTGGTAGTTATGACTCCACAATTAAAATATGGGATCCTAATACTGGAAAATGTTTGACTACTTGGGATAATCGTAATTTATGCAGGAACCAATATTGAAAGAGTTACAGGTTTAACCCAAGCCCAAAGAGCTACTTTATTGGCATTAGGTGCGGTTGAACGTGAAGAGTAATAGCCAAGACACAGAGAATCCGGGAAACTACATTTATAAAAATACTCTTTGCGCCTTTCTTTGCGTCTTGGCGTCTTTGCGCGAGATGCAAAATCACACTTTAGAACGCGACTTAGTATTAGTCATGGGATGATCAAGTCTTATTTAGGTGCAATTCCTATGGAAGATATGGATTTAGTAATTATTCCTAATAGCCGAATCTTAGCTGTAAATCCCAATAGCCCCAATATTGCTACTTCTATTGCTAAAAATCATCATCTCATTACCAATAATCTCGTTTAAAGATTGAATCATTCACTTCTTCCTTTGATGATTCACGATATTCTCGACCTAGCTCTACTACCTGATCAAAAATTGAACTATTAGAAAATTGACCTGATATTTCTTTCCACCAAGGCTTATTTTGACTTATAGAAGTTTCTAGTAATGATTTTATTTGCGTTAACTCACCTTCTAAAATAGTGACTCTTTTTTCTAATTCTGGAGATGACATAATTGATATTGAACTTTTAGAACACTACTAAACTTTAATATCTATAGATGATAAATTTCAGACAACTTCAACTCAAAATTAATAGAAGTAAATTGAATAGTTGAAGTTTCTGTTTCATATTCCGACAACAACCATTTCCCCGCCTCAGTTTTGCTGTACCGCATAATGTGGTTTCGTTTTTGGGAAATCAGAAGATATTCTCTTATCTCAGGAATAGAACGATAATAAGCAAATTTGTCTCCTTGGTAATAATTCTGCGTCGATTTTGATAGATAATACCCCTGCTATTAAAATGGGATTGGTTACGGTAGTAGTCCCTTGATCTGCATAAACGGGTTCTCCTCTGATCACCATTACATCAGGATAGGTATAGACCCGATGGCGAGGTATCCAGAGCCGTATATCACCAATATAAACGCGATAATTTTGCTTCTTTAAACCAAACTTGAGATTAGCTGCTAAATTTAGACAAATTTCATTATGATTTGTTGTTCCTCCTGCCATGAGTGAAATCTCTCCATCATGGTATTCACTTTTCGACTCCGCCTGCTCTTCCAATTGGAGATACTCTTCTGGAGTGTATTTGTGATGTTGAGTTTGTAATTGCATGATCAGCAAGAGGAACTTTATCTCATTTTACCTAGAATTATGCGATTACTTTAAATCGAAGGCAGAAGAATGAAGGCAGAAGGCAGAAGGTAACTGGCATAGTGGGAAAATTAGACTCACCACTATGCCCTGTTCCACTTAAAGAAGTGGAGGAATTCAACCTAAAGGGATAAGTTAGAAGTAGTGTTATCCTTCTGTCCTCTCTCTTGGTGAGCGTTCCCTTGCGCCACCTACCCCTAACCCCTTCCTACAGGAAGGGGAACAATATAGTCT
>NZ_ALVZ01000119.1 GCF_000332055.1 Xenococcus sp. PCC 7305
GGACATAAAAAAGATAAACTTCCATTAAATATTAGAGTTTATCGATGTGATAGCTGTGACTGGATAGCAGATCGAGACTATTCAGCCAGTTTAAATTTACTAGGGTTAGCTGAACCCGATGTCATGCCTGTGGAGAAGCAAGAGCCGACTCTCTTTGATGAAGCAGGAACTAGAAGTAAAACAGTATTGTCCAATATTGTCTAACTTTGAGAAAGCGGATTAAATACAATATTGCAAAACTACAATTTCCCACTAACGAGCTTTACGCGATCGCAAATCTGATTGCGAACACTGGAAAATAATAGTGATCAACTTTATCGTAATTTTTGTATGTATAATTGCTGAGAACTAAATTACATTTATCGATCTAGTGGCTAGTGGGGCCGTCGCAAGATGAGACAAGGATTATCACTACTATTCTCTTTAGGCTGCTTTACTCTTGTTGAAGCTGTTTTCCTGAACTCAGTTGCGGCACAAGCAGTCACCCCTGATGGCACTACGAACACTAGGGTTGATGTTGAAGGGAATAATTTTACTATTGAACAGGGCGATCGCGCTGGGGGCAATTTATTTCATAGCTTTGGTGAATTTTCAGTTCCTAATGGTGGGTCAGCATTTTTTAATAATGCAGCGGATGTCGTCAATATTTTCTCCAGAGTTACGGGCGGCAATGTTTCCAGCATTGACGGGTTACTGGGTGCGCAGGGAACTGCGAATTTATTTTTGATCAACCCCGCAGGAATTATCTTTGGGGAAGGAGCAAGCCTAAATATTGGGGGTTCATTTTATGGAAGTACTGCTGATAGCATTTCATTTCCCGATGGGGAATTTAGCGCCACAGATTTAAATAATCCTCCTTTGTTAACTATTAATGCTCCTATTGGTTTGAGTTTTCGTGATGATCCTAGTCCGATAACAACGAATAATGCGGGCGGTATATCCAACTCTAATCTGAATTTAATAGGCGGTTCGATAAATGTAAATAGTAGATTATTAGGCGATAGAATTACCTTGGGAGGACTATCTGATGCAGGAATAGTTGGCATTACAATCGAGGGAGATTTAGAATTTCCCGAGGCGATTACTAAAGCTAACCTTTTCTTGGATAATAATGCCTTTTTGGGGGCATTTTCTACTGATGGAAGTATTAATCTCCAGGGAGATAATATTAGTTTAGACAATAGGAGTTTTATTATTGCAGGAGCGGAAAATGATATTAATTTTCAAGCTGACAACTCAATTTTGATTAACAATGGTAGTTTAATTATTTCTCAAGTTCTTGACGATCAGGGAAAAAATTCTGGAGATATCAATCTTAATGCCAAAGCACAAATATTATTAGACAATAGAAGTTCAATTATTAATCAAGTAGGTAACCAAAATATTGGTGATGCTATTGGTAATTCA
The DNA here is from genome assembly GCF_000332055.1 of Xenococcus sp. PCC 7305. Lineage (GTDB taxonomy): Bacteria > Cyanobacteriota > Cyanobacteriia > Cyanobacteriales > Xenococcaceae > Xenococcus. The sequence goes on from NZ_ALVZ01000119.1 coordinate 1,408, forward strand.
GGAAATATTAATATCAGTGCTAATTCCTTAGAATTGAACAATAATTCTAGACTAAATGCCGAAACCAGAGGAGTTGGTGATGTTGGAGATATTAATATTAATGCTAGTAATTCAATCTCTGTTTTGGAAAACAGCCTGATTCAAAACAGTGTTAGGAGTAACGCGGTAGGTAATGCGGGGGATGTTAATCTCAATGCAGCACAAATCATTACTTTTAATGACAGTAATTTGTCCAATCGAGTGGAGGTTGATGCTGTAGGAGATGCTGGAAGCATCAACGTTAACACTAGTTCTTTATTTCTCAGAGATGGAACTATCGTGACAAATAGTAATTTTGGTTCAGGAAATGGTGGTGAAATTATTATTAACGCCGCAGAGAACGTAACGCTAGAGAACGATATTGAAAGACCAGAAACGGAAGATTTTAGTATTAATACAAGTAGATTTTTTACTGGTGTCACCGGAAATTCTTCTAGTCAGGGTGCCAGACTAGAAATTAATACCAAAAATTTTACGATGAGCGATCGCTCCTTTATTTTGGCGAATACTCAAGGACTAGGAAATGCTGGTGATGTTGAGATTAATGCTTCAGAGAAAATAACTTTTACGGGGACTAGTGAAATCTTTACGACAGTTGAAGCTGCTGCTACAGGAGACGGCGGAAATATTACATTAAATACCAAAATATTAGAGATTAATGATGGTTCTATTTTCTCTTTTGTCAGGGGTCGAGGCAATGCAGGGAATATAAATATTAATGCCTCAGAATCTCTGACCATTGACGCTAGTAATGACCCTGATTTTGCGACAACTCAGTTAAATGTTCAAGTGCAAGAAACTGGGGTTGGGAATGCGGGAAATATTGAAATCAATACAGGTAATTTTTCTGTTGCGGCAGGAGCTTTTATTCTTGCTAATACTAGGGGGCAAGGTAATTCTGGGGATATTATCATCAATGCAACTAATAATCTAACTTTAGATGGTGAAAGTCGAATTATTGCTCAAGTCGGACAAAATGTTGTGGGCAATGCAGGAAATATAGCTATTCAAGCTGAGAATATTTCCCTAAATAATAGTGAGATTCAAGCTCAGATAGGAGAGAGGGCTCAAGGGAATGCAGGCACTATTAATATTACAACCGGTAGCTTTTTTCTAGAAAATGAGTCGCGAATTATATCGAACACTCAAGGAACAGGAAATGCTGGGAATATAATTGTTAATGCAAGAGAAAACATAACTCTAATGGGTAAAAGTAGCATTATTGCTGAAGTTGGGGAAAACGGAGTGGGGAATGCAGGCAGAATTAATATTGCCGCAAATTCTGTTGATGTTACAGGAGATTCTAACCTAATTGCGAATACCCAAGGACAAGGCGATGCTGGTCGCGTGAGTATCACTGCACAAGATGCGGTCACGATCACAGGAGAAAGTAATATTTCTAGTCGTGTTAGAGAAACTGGGGTGGGTAATGCTGGAGGAATAAGCATAGCAGGCAATTCTATTGTAATAGACCAACAATCGATACTTGATGCGGGTACTGTTAATCAGGGAAATGGAAGAGACATCATAATCCAAGCTGAGGAAGCATTTATTTTAGATGACAAAAGTGGGATTCGTGCTGAAGTAGGTGCAAATGCAATGGGCAATGCAGGAAATATTAATATCACTGCAAATTCTATTGATATCAAAGGAGACTCTAACTTAATTGCTAATACACAAGGACAAGGAAATGCTGGCCGCGTGAATATCACGGCACAAGATACGGTCACAATTACAGAAGAAAGTAATATTTCTAGTCGTGTTAGAGAAACTGGGGTGGGAAATGCTGGGGGAATAATCATTACAGCAAATTCCTTTTCCCTTGAAGGAGGATCTATACTTGATTCTGGGACCGTCGGACAGGGAAACGGTAGTGAAATCTCAATTAACGCACCATCTGTGTTAGTAGGTGATAATTCAACATTAAAATCTGAGACCACGACAGAAGGAAATGCAGGGGGCATATCGATTAATCAGGCAGATGAGTTGAACATATCAAATGGCGGCAGATTGACAGTTAGAAGTACTGGAACTGGGAATGCCGGAAATATTCAAATCACGGCTCGTTCTCTAAATGTCAACCAAGGAGAGATTACCGCTGAGACAGCATCAGGCAATCTCGGCAATATTAATTTAACAATTAGCGAAGATATCACCCTGAGAGACAATAGCTTAATATCAGCTCGCGCCTCAGGAGATGCTAATGGGGGGAATATTGTTATTGAAGGAAATAACAACAGCAATAGCCGATTTATCATTGCTTTTCCTAGTAGTGGCAACGGAAATGATATTGTCGCCACCGCCGAAAGAGGAAATGGCGGAAATATTACAATCAGAGCCAGACAACTCTTTAACTTAAAAGAAGGAGAAGCGATAGACAGCAATGGCAACTTTATCTCCAATGACAGAAATGATATTGATGCTAGTTCTCAAGCAGACGGCTTAGATGGCACGATTTCTATCATCACTCCCGATGTTAATCCTCTGCAAACTGAGACTGAAGTACCCAGTAACCTAATCGAAACGGAACAAACTTTTGAGCAAGCCTGTCAGCGAGATCGCACTTCTGACCAACCCAGTGGTTTAACAGTTAAAGGAAAAGGTGGTGTTCCTCCTGAACCTACTGAACCTTTTGATTCTGAGACTCTTTTGATAGATGAACCAATAACCAATTCTCAGTTGCAAGCGCAATATCCAGAGATTAAACCTATCAAAACTAATGCTGGAGACATTTATCCAGCTAGAGGTGTGATGAAAACGGTCGATGGTAAAGTTATTTTGACTGCCTATGCGACAGATAATATCAACACTCGCACGCCGCACAATCCTAAAGTTTGCAGTCTTCCAACTCATGTGGAGTTGCAGGATAATCCTTGACTATTTCATAACAGCCATCTCCTAACCAACCCTAGACTCAATAACGAGTATGCTACGCCTCAAAGAAATTAAATTACCACTAGATCATCACGAATCAGCAATTCAGGATGTCATTCTCAAAAAGTTACACATTTCTGCCGCTGAATTAATACGCTATACCATTTTCAAACGTAGCTACGATGCCCGCAAAAAGGGAAAAATCATTCTGGTATATATCATTGATGTTGAGACAACCAAAGAAAAAAAACTACTTCAGCGGTTCAAAAAAGATTCCCATGTCTGTCTGACCCCTGATATGACCTATCACCTAGTTACTCAAGCATCCCAAGCTTCTGAGATGCGCCCCATTGTAGTTGGGACAGGGCCTTGTGGCATGTTTGCCGGACTGTTGCTCGCTCAAATGGGGTTTCGTCCTATTTTATTGGAACGGGGCAAATCAGTGCGCGATCGCAGTGTTGATACCTTTGGTTTTTGGCTCAAAAAACGACTCAATTCTGAGTCTAATGCTCAGTTCGGCGAAGGCGGGGCCGGGACCTTTTCCGACGGCAAACTCTATAGTCAGGTCAGAGACCCCAAATATTATGGTCGTAAAGTATTAACCGAGCTAGTAAATGCGGGAGCTGATCCGGAAATTCTTTATATCAATAAACCCCATATTGGCACCTATCGTTTGGTCAAAATCGTGCAGAATTTGCGAGCCACTATCGAGGGACTCGGCGGCGAGATTCGCTTTCAATGTCGAGTCGCAGATCTTGATATAAATCGCGGTCAGGTGCGCGGTGTAAGGTTAGCCGACGGGGAATATATTGCCAGCAATCATGTAGTTTTGGCAGTGGGTCATAGCGCTCGTGATACTTTCCAAATGCTCTGCGATCGCGATGTCTATATTGAGCCAAAACCCTTTTCTATCGGCTTCCGTATTGAGCATCCCCAATCATTGATTGATCAGTGCCGTTTTGGCGAACAGGCAGGTCACGATCGCTTAGGTTCCGCAGATTATAAATTAGTTCATCATTGTCAGAATGGTCGCTCTGTTTATAGTTTTTGCATGTGTCCTGGAGGGAAGGTTGTAGCCGCAGCCTCGGAACCAGGGAGATTAGTGACCAATGGCATGAGTGAATATGCCCGTGATGAGTCTAATGCTAATAGTGCAATTGTTGTGGGAATTACTCCCGAAGATTATCCTGATGGGCCATTAGCAGGCATTGCTTTGCAAAGAAATCTCGAAGAGCGAGCCTTTGCCCTGGGAGGTAGCACCTATGAAGCTCCAGCTCAATTAGTGGGAGATTTTCTCGCAGATCGACCTTCAGTGAAATTTGGTAAGGTTTATCCATCCTATAAGCCAGGCGTGAAATTGGGTGATTTAAATTCGAGTTTGCCAGATTATGCGATCGCAGCTATTCGAGAAGCGATTCCCGCATTTGATAAAAAGATCCCTGGGTTTGCCATGAATGATGCGATTTTGACAGGTGTTGAGACTAGAACATCATCGCCGATCCGCATTAAACGAAATGAAAATTACCAAAGTTTAAATACGGCGGGGCTCTATCCTGCGGGGGAAGGAGCTGGCTATGCTGGAGGAATTTTATCTGCGGGCATCGATGGTATTAAAGTCGCAGAAGCGGTCGCCTTAAGTATAGCTAGGGGGAATGGCGTTGCTGATTTAAAACATGAAAGAATTTTGGACTAATCTTCTTTCTTTGCGTCTTTGCGCCTTTGCGCGAAACGAATTCATATCTGGATTCAGCAACGCCGGGGGAATTAGTCTGGGAAAATCGCACTATCACCTAATGGCTTCAACTCATCTTTTCTTTTAAGCTAGCAGGAGCCACATAACGAACCATCCGACCTTTTTTACTGGTAGCTAAGATTAGCAAATCTAGGTCTGCCAATTTTTTCAAATAACTCCTAGCTGTATTTTCACTTATTCCTAAACTCAGAGAGACTTGCTTAGACGTAAATTCTTTTCCAGGCTCTTTTACTGCTTCTTTAAGAATTTCCAAATGCCCTCGTTTTAATTTCTTGGCAAGAGAACTTTTATCTATCCAGGTCACAAAATTAGATAATTCTCGCTTTTTGTTTTCGATATGGATTTGCAGCGCATTAATCGCTTTTACTATCACTTCTACTTGATGATAAATAAAATATGTGAGGTCAAAATCATCTGTTTCTGTATAAAGAAAAGCAGTATCGTAAGCACTACGTTTTTCTTGAATCAGTTTACTAATCGAAACATATTCAAATAGCCAATAGCCAGCCCTCAGCATAAACCAATAAAAAATCGCTCTTGCTGTTCTGCCATTACCATCACCAAAGGGATGAATATATCCAATCATAAAATGCAGGATAATCGCTTTAATAATGGGATGAGTAAAATTATGAAAATTCTGACTACTATGACATTCATTGGCAAAAAGACAAAGATTGTTTAACCTCTCCTCTAAAGTTTCCCAACTTGGCGGCTGATAATAATTTTCATTCAATTGATCTGCAATATAAATGTTGTCATCCTGTCTCAATTTTCCTGGAATTGCTTGGTTTTCAATAGCTTTATCAGTAGCAATACTATGTAATTCTAAAATCATCTCAATCGATAATTCTTCGTCTTGCCTAGCTAAAACCTCCTTCATCAGCAGAAAATTATTGACAATCATCTGTTCAGATTTGTTTTTAGGGGGCAGATTATTTTCGAGTATTTTCTTGGCAACTTTTCTCGTGGTAGAAGCACCTTCAAGTTGCGATGAGGTGATAGCTTCCTCCATCATGAGACTTTTCACCAAATAACGATCTTTCTCTGCTTGGCTAGATACGATAAATGTACTGTTACTAAGAGAATGCCCACCAGCTGTCATGGTGTCGATACTATGTAACTGAGCTAGTAGAGAATCGGGAATGCAATAACTAAAACAACGTTCACTTTTAGCTTTAAGTAATGGTAGTTTTTTCGCGATCGCCCTTCGAGAAATTTTAGTTGCAACCCAAGCGGCTTCTGGATCATCGCCTTTATCCACTCTCCATTGAAACTGATCCCAATGCAGATAACGACCTTTAAGATCAATAGCCTTGTATTTGTCTATTAAATTAAACCATTGTTCTCCACCAATATTTTTAATTAAGCTTGATAAGAGCTGTGGTTTTCTAATTCTTCCCATGATTATAGTTTTTTAACTCAATTTTATGTTTTTGAGTTTTAACAGAGCTAATTTAGCAACTAGTGTTGCTCAACGTAAGTTTATAGAAGTAAAAATACAAAAGCTGAAACGCCTATAAGTTTTGTAATGAGAGGGTACTAGCTATGGCAAACACAGTGTCTTCTTATGACAAGCCAATCATAACGCAATTTATGATTTTTGCGTTTCTCTTATTAAAGACATGAATTTAAAGCTTAGTAAAAAGGAGCTCAGATAAATTGCTGTAAGGTTAGACAATTCACCCCTGGAAAAAGTTTGTGGCATTTTGGCGACTTATATTTTGCTATCTGCGATTGGATTAGATGTAGATATAGTTGTTGAACTAACACTAGTATTCATGTACTTAAACTAATGGAGTGATTATTACAGATGAAGATTTTGGATATTCAGAACCTGGACATATTTGAAGACATATCTAATGTAGAGGGTCAAAGTCTTAATGGACAAGATGGTAGTTCCTCTACCACAATCACAGGAAACGGATTTGGATTTGCTTTTGGTTCTTCTCCCTTTGGTTTTTTTGGATCTTTTGGATCTCCCTTGGGATTTGGGTCTCCTGTTCTCACCAGCCCTTTTCCTTCCTCACCTTTTTAATATTTGAGATGATTTTATACTAGCATTGTAAGGGTTTTTTAAAATATTAGGTCATTGTTAATTTAGGTTATCAATGACTTTATTTTTGGTAAATTAAGCAAAAACTCCGATCATAATCAGAATTTAATCCTGCGTAAGGCCTAAAATTGTCTTAATCTACTATTTATTAGGTGAATATATAGGAATTAATATTATGAGTTATCGTATGGATCGTCGCGCTTATGCAGATACCTATGGCCCCACAACAGGCGATCGCGTAAGATTAGCCGACACAGAATTATTTATTGAAGTCGAACGAGATTACACAACCTATGGCGATGAAGTCAAATTTGGTGGGGGCAAAGTAATTCGTGATGGCATGGGACAATCACCCATAACCCGAGCAGATGGCGCAGTAGATATGGTAATCACTAATGCCTTAATCCTTGATTGGTGGGGCATTGTCAAAGCCGATGTCGGCATCAAAGACGGCAAAATTTTCAAGATTGGCAAAGCAGGAAATCCCTATATCCAAGACAATGTCGATATTATTATTGGCCCATCTACTGAGGCCGTTGCTGGGGAAGGAATGATTCTTACCGCCGGTGGCATTGACAGTCACATTCATTTTATTTGCCCTCAACAAATCGAAACTGCGATCGCGTCGGGAATCACCACTATGATCGGTGGTGGTACAGGCCCCGCAACAGGAACTAATGCCACAACTTGCACTCCTGGAGCTTGGAATATTTGGCGCATGTTGCAAGCGGCTGATGCTTTCCCCATGAATCTCGGTTTTTTGGGCAAGGGCAATAGCGCCCAACCCGAAGGATTAATCGAGCAAGTAAAAGCAGGAGCGATGGGTCTAAAACTCCATGAAGATTGGGGTACAACTCCCGCAACTATCGATACTTGTCTAACTGTGGCCGATCAATATGATGTGCAAGTGGCAATTCACACCGATACTCTTAATGAAGCTGGTTTCGTTGAAAATACGATCGCCGCGTTTAAAGATCGAGTAATTCACACCTATCATACTGAAGGTGCGGGAGGGGGACATGCTCCAGATATTATCAAGGTTTGTGGCTTGAGCAATGTTTTACCTTCTTCGACCAATCCAACCCGTCCTTTTACTGTTAATACTTTAGAGGAACATCTCGATATGTTGATGGTTTGTCACCATCTAGATAAAAGCATTCCTGAAGATGTCGCTTTTGCTGAATCCCGAATTCGTAAAGAAACCATTGCTGCTGAAGATATTCTCCATGATTTGGGAGCATTTAGCATGATTGCCTCCGATTCCCAAGCAATGGGCAGAGTAGGAGAAGTCATAATTCGCACCTGGCAAACTGCCCATAAAATGAAAGTTCAAAGAGGTGTGCTGCCCTCCCCTGTAGGAGAGGGGTCGGGGGAGAGGTCAGATAACTTCCGCGCTAAACGCTATATTGCCAAATATACAATTAATCCCGCGATCGCCCACGGAATTGCCAATCATGTTGGCTCGATAGAAGAAGGAAAACTTGCTGATCTCTGTCTTTGGAAACCTGCTTTCTTTGGCGTAAAACCAGAACTGGTAATCAAGGGTGGTGAGATCGCCTATGCTCAGATGGGAGACCCGAATGCCAGTATTCCTACTCCTGAACCCGTACATATGCGTCCGATGTTTGGGAGTTTTGGCGGTGCGATCGCGGCAACTTCTTTAACCTTTGTTTCTCAAGCGAGTTTAGAAGCGGGAATCCCCGAACAAATTGGCTTAACAAATATGATCGCAGCAGTTGGCAATACTCGTAATCTGAGCAAAGCCGATTTGAAGTTAAATGAAGCAACGCCCCATCTTGAAGTTAACCCTGAAACCTATGAGGTAAGAGCTGATGGCGAACTTCTGACCTGCGAACCGGCGACCGAGTTACCAATGGCTCAACGTTATTTTCTGTTTTAATACGGGAACAGGGAACGGGGAACGGGGAACAATAATTTAACTAATTACCTTTCCCCTTTGCCTTATAATAACCTGTGTTTATAGACGTAAGATCATTTTTAATTCCCTTTGCGTCTTTGCCCAGAACACGGAGCTGGGTAAACGTCTTTGCGCGAGATGCGCCCATTACACTTTAGAACGCGACTTAGTATTAAGCCAACATCTCAACTGATAATCGTTTGAAAGTTAATCTTTCATCTTCAACATCCACAAAAATAGTATCGCCGCCTTGGAATTCTCCCCGCAAAATCGCTTTCGCGATCGCAGTTTCCAAGTATCTTTGAATGGCTCGCTTTAACGGTCTGGCTCCATAAACAGGGTCATAACCCAATTCTGAGAGGAAATCGACTGCGGCATCGGATAACTTCAAAGCTAATTTTTGTTCGGCCAGACGTTTTTCTAGAGCTTGAACTTGCAGTTTAACAATCGGTTGTAATTGTTCTTTCGTTAAACTATGGAAGATAATAATTTCATCGATACGGTTGAGAAATTCGGGGCGGAAACTATCTTGCATGGCACCCATCACGCGCGATCGCATTTCTTCGTATTTGCTATCATCACCCGCCACATCGAGAATATGCTGTGAACCGATATTACTAGTCATAATAATAATCGAGTTTTTGAAATCCACAGTTCTGCCCTGAGAATCGGTGAGTCGGCCATCATCAAGAATTTGCAACATAATATTAAACACATCACCATGAGCCTTTTCAATCTCATCAAACAAGATGACAGAATAGGGACGACGGCGAATTGCTTCGGTAAGTTGGCCTCCTTCTTCGTAACCGACATATCCTGGAGGCGCTCCGACAAGACGGGATACATTATGTTTTTCCATATATTCCGACATATCAATCCGCACCAAGGCATCTTCGGAGTCAAACAAATTTTTGGCTAAAGCTTTAGCTAATTCGGTTTTACCCACTCCTGTTGGCCCGAGGAAAATGAAGCTGGCAGTAGGACGGTCTGGATCAGCTAAGCCCGCACGCGATCGCTGAATCGCATCAGCTACCGCAGTCACCGCTTCTGATTGCCCGATAACTCGCTCGTGCAATTCATCTTCGAGTAGGAGTATTTTGTCTTTTTCTGATTGGACTAATTTATTTAAGGGAATCCCTGTCCATTTAGAGATGATTTCAGCGATATCAGATTCTGTGACCTCTTCTCGCAGTAGATTGCGCCCAGTGGATTGGGTTTCTTCTAGCTTGCTTTCAATCTCCTTGATCTGACGTTGCAGGTCGGTGAGTTTCCCATAACGTAATTCCGCAGCTTTATTGAGATCATAATCTCTTTCTGCCTGCTGAATTTCGAGATTCACACGATCAATTTCCTCTTTAAAGTTATTCAGTTTGCCGATTACGTCTTTTTCAGCTTGCCATTGAGCATTGAGCTCAGACTGTTCCTCTTTAAGATTGGCTAATTCTTTTTCCAAACGTTCCAATCTTTCTTGGGACAACTTATCTGCTTCTTTTTGCAAAGATAACCGTTCCATCTCCAGTTGCAGAATTTTGCGATCAATTTCATCCAACTCTTCCGGCTTGGAAGTAATCTCCATTTTCAGCTTAGCTGCTGCTTCGTCCACCAAGTCGATCGCCTTATCGGGTAAAAAGCGATCGCTGATATAACGAGTAGAGAGAGTTGCGGCTGCTACCACCGCAGTGTCGGAAATTTTCACCCCATGATGAACTTCATAACGCTCTTTCAAGCCTCGCAAAATAGAAATTGTATCAACAACATTTGGTTCATCAACCAGTACCGATTGAAAACGTCTTTCTAAAGCGGCATCTTTTTCGATATATTTGCGATATTCATCTAAGGTAGTCGCTCCAATGCAGCGCAATTCACCTCTGGCTAACATTGGTTTGAGCAAATTACCGGCATCCATCGAGCCCTGGGTGGCACCTGCACCAACCACGGTATGGATCTCATCGATGAACATGATGATGTTGCCTTCGGATTCGGTAACTTCTTTGAGGACAGCTTTGAGTCGTTCTTCAAATTCCCCACGATATTTGGCTCCTGCGATGAGCGCACCCATATCCAGAGCGACTAGTTTGCGATCGCGTAGGGATTCGGGAACATCTCGATTGACAATCCTTTGGGCTAAGCCTTCGACGATAGCAGTTTTACCCACTCCAGGTTCGCCAATCAAAACAGGATTATTTTTCGTACGACGGGATAATATTTGAATAGTGCGGCGAATTTCTTCGTCTCTACCGATGACGGGATCGAGCTTACCTTTCTTGGCTAATTCGGTTAATTCTCGACCGTATTTTTCTAATGCTTGATATTTGCCTTCGGGATTTTGATCGGTCACTTTTTGATTCCCCCGCACTTGTTTAACAATCTCCTTAAGTTTTTTTTCTGTTAGGTTAAATTCTCGAAATATATCCTTCCCAATGCGATCGTCTTTGGCATAGGATAATATGAGATGCTCGATCGAGATATATTCATCTTCAAATTCTTTACGAAATTTCTCTGAGCGATCCAACAGGCGATCGAGACTGCGCCCCAAATAAATGGAGTCTCCAAGATTCTTGACTTTGGCTTGACTATCAATAAAGCGATCTACTTTATCGCGTACTTGGGAAACGCTAATGTCTGCTTTGTTGAGGATACTAGTTGTTAGTCCTTCTTCTTCCAATAATGCTTTTAGTAGATGTTCGCTTTCAATTTGTTGGTGCTTATTTTGTTTGGCAATATCTGCTGTTTTAACAACGGCTTGCCATGCTTTTTCTGTGAATTGTTGAGGATTAGTTGGTTGCATTTTCAGTTATCAGTTATCAATGAACAGTTATCAGTGTTTTACTTAATTTGTATATAATTATCTGTGTGAATATATAGCAAAAATTTTCATTTAAAGACTTATTTTATGCTTAAGCTCAGCAAGGATAATAGTCGGAACCTAACAGGAAACAAGTGTTTAGATATTGACTTTTGATTGTCAGCTTGAATTTATTGTAGCGAAGCTTACATCCTGAGCTAGTAAGGATAACTCTACTTGGTTGTATATGGTTTACCTCAAAAGCCTATGGAGAGTGATGAGACAAAAATTCTAGACAAGACTGGTGCTAGGCTTTAGGCAGTAAGTTTTAGGTGGTAGATTTATCGCAAGAAGACCATGATCCAAGTTAAGCCTCGATTTCAGAGCTTTGAAGAGTATCTATCCTACGACGATGGAACAGATAAGCTTTATGAAATATTCAACGGAGAGTTACTCGAAGTGCCCCCAGAATCTGGCAGAAATGTAGAAATTGCGACATTCTTGCTGCTCCAATTTGTTTCGCTATTAGGCTATCGGAGAGTTAGAGGTCATGGATTGGAACTGGAAGTACAAGGCGAACCAAGAAACCGTTATCCTGATCTGACAATTATTCGGGAAGAACATATTCAGCAACTGGCAAAGCGCAATACTCTGCGTCTGACTATGGCTCCCCCATTACTAGTAGTTGAGGTTGTCAGTCCAGGAGAATTACAACGCAACCGCGACTATATTGCTAAGCGATCGCAGTATCAAGATTGCGGAATTCCTGAATATTGGATTGTCGATCCTGATGGGCAAACAGTACTAGTATTAGAACTTACAGGAAAATATTACTCTGAAGTGGGCAAATTTTCTGGTCAGGAGCAAGTCTTATCACCGCAGTTTGGTGAATTGAACTTAACGGCAGAGCAAATCTTTGTCTCGGCGAATGAGAAGGAATAGTTAGGCGATCGCGCATCCATTTTCTCTCGATCTGAATACTTGTGACAAGTCAATCAATTTATAATGTGAAAATATCTTCATAAATATCTTGCATGGTCAAAGTTAACCCCACAGAATCTAATTGCAAATTATCATCCTGATCTAAAGTTTCTACATTCCATATTCCTTGATTACTTTTGCGATATACTTCTAATCTGATTTCACTTTGAGAAACTAAAATATATTCTTGCAAACTATCCAAAGTCTGATAATTAAGTCTTTTTTCTCTTTTGTCTATTGCCTCTGTCCCAGGGGAGAGAACTTCGATAATTAAACAAGGATAATCAAGAAAAAAACGTTCTTGATCATCACTATTACAAGTAACAACCACATCAGGATAGTAAAAAATATCTGCTTTATCTTGGAGGGGAATTTTTACTTTCATATCGGCCACAAAAGCAGTACAATCACTTCCTCTAACGTGAAAACGTAAAAGAGAAGCAATATTAAGACAAATTTGATTATGTTCTCTGCTGCCACCAGCCATTGCAAAAATTTGTCCGCCTATATATTCATGGCGATTTTGACTAGTTTGTTCTGCTGTTAGATATTCTTCTACTGCTAAATAGGGTACTGGTATTGCCATGATTTGCCTCTAAGCTCAAAATAATATTTTCTGATCATTATTTCTCTGCGTCTGCTTTCTCATCTTTTCCGTTAAACTACTGAATAGCTTTTCTTCTATTTGCACTGTCATATTTCTGACTCCTGATTTCGCGATCAGACGAAGTCTGGCGCTGCGAGATCGCATTAATTAAATTTTAAAAAGATGATTTCTTCAAATAATTTGTCTGATTGTAGCCAGAGGCAAAAACATTTCTAGCGGACTATCTTCTAAACTTGCAAAACTGTAACGATTATAATATTGCTTTGCCCTCTCATCTTTAGCATCAACGAATAAACCCATAACCCCTGCATTATTATCGGTAATAATTACGGCTCTTTTCATTGCTTCTATCATTAAAATTTTACCAATTCCTTTGCCTTGCCAATTTATATTAACAGCGAGTCTTGACAATTTAACACCGGGGACAGTTAAAGGATATTTTTTAGCTAGTGAAGGAGGAAGCTTTGCACTGCGAACCTCACATAATGACAAAGTGAAAAAACCAATAATTACTTTCGGTTTTTCGCTAGCTGTATCTGTTAAAACAAAAGTGCGAGAAATTCCTTTTTGGTTATGCTGTCGTGCTGTTCGTTGTAAATATTGATTTAAATATTCATTACTACAATTAAAATCAGCACGGTTATGCGTTTTATCTAATAGTTCAATGATCTTCACAAAAAAAGGCTTGGTGTTGTTCTGCTGCTTGCTTTAAATTTTCATTTGGGGCAGGAGGATTTTCTAGGAGTGAAAATACAGTTTCCGCATCTTTTTCTGATAAATGAATTATTCGTTCTGCTTCTAATATCTGTTGGGCTTCTTTTAATGCGGCTTGAACTATAAATTGATTGAGAGTTGCGCCAGTAATACTAGCAGCTTGCTCTAGAGTATTTTTGACATTTTGGGGGATTCTCGTAGTAACCCGATCATCTTTTTTAGCAGTATTTGACATAGCAAAATTTAAGATTCATATTTCCATACTATAGCAATGGTGACAAAATGACACCGTAAACTATAGATATGTATTTTTTCATCTGAGATATACTATTGATGCTCCCAAATGGCCTCTTCAAAATTAGTTTCTAGTGAGTGTTATGATAAGCAAAAACTTTTTTTAATAAAAATCTATATAACAACCCAATAAATCCCTTTGCGCCTTTGCGACTTTGCGCGAGATATAACGAATCAATCTTCCTGCGTCTCTGCGCGAAATTACTTCCAATCATTCAAAACACCATAAACACCCCAAATAGCCATCGCTCTTAAATAATGACTCGCCCGAAAAGTCCCCACGGCAGTAATCGCTTCGGGGGTCCGAAACTGTAAACCATTCTCATATACCTGCCTCACCACAGTTTCTGTTAACCTAAAAGCCTCATCCTTCATACCCATTTGCACCATAAAAGCTGCCAGTCCAAAATTAATTCCTGTCCAAACTTCCAGAGGATGAGTATCATCAGGATTCACTGCACTACCATCAGGTAACACCCCATTAGCTGCCCCAAATTTACCATCATGAAACTTGAGGAAACAAGCATCATATATCTTACTTAAAGCAGATTTCGTATATTGATTTTCCACCACATCAGGTAAACCCAAAAGTCTGGCATAAAACTGCCCACAAAGTTGATCTGCCATCACAACCTCGGAATTACTCTTACTATCAAGACGGTAATATTCACCGTTCCACAAAGTATCGTGATAAAGTTCGCGCGATCGCTGCAACCATTCCCGATAATCACTAATTGTCTTTTCAATCCCTTGGGGAAAATCTGCGGTTTGCAATTCAGGATTTTTAGTAGGATTAGCAATTAAAATCTCGCCAATTTTGATCGCAGCTTCTAGGGCAGCAATCCATAAACCGCCGCAATAGGAACTAATACCCTGTAATCGCCAATCATCAAAAGTTTGATCTGGCGCGCCAGAATTTTCGGGAATGCCGTCATTGTCCTCATCAAATTCTTTTAAATATGCCAAAGTGCAAACCACACTGTCCCAACATTCCCAAAGAAACTCGGTGTTATCTCCCTCTGTAAACAGATAATCTCGATAGACTTGCAAGACAAAATCACTGGGTAAATCTTTCCACTGGTTGCAATCTTGATAGGAAGTATAGTTTGTGGCTTCCCAAGGATGTTCATTGGGTGCCCCAAGGTCATGAGGTGTAGCCCCGGCGGCCTTTCTGATTGCTGTGGCACCGTTATAGCCAATAATTCTTGGTTTATCATCGCTTTTGGGAATAGCTCGAGCGAAGGCTTCTAGTACGGCTTTATCAAGCTTCGACCATAACATCATCAACCCAAAAGAACCGTATAAACGCACATCGAGACTTTCATACCAACGGTAATCCATGCATTCGCAAACGCAGAATTGCCCTACGGGATCGCTTTCTGTCGCAGCACTCCAGAGGGTTCCACCTTGAGTAAGTAAATAAAGCTCGTTAAACAATGCCATCTTAAACCAATCTGGCAAATCTGGGCGCTCTAAGATTGGGTTTTGCCAAGCTTCTATCTGTTCTCGCCACCAATCACTATGCTTTAAAGCTGTCTTAACAATACTCCAAACATTATTGCCTGTACGGCCAAAAAAGTCTGTATAACGACGATAATAGTTGATTCCTTGGGCAAACTCGGTAACAGGAAAATCCCAAGCCAAAATAAAGGGTATTTTCTTGGTTTTACCTGGTGGGATAGTTACTCGAACTGCGATCGCACAAGCAATCTGTTCCCCAGGATCAGCTGGGGTTTCATCTTCTTTATCGGGCAAAGAACCATCTGCGGCAAAGGAGTCCCAAACCTCACTCCCATCTCCTTCTGGATTCCAACGACTAAGGTAAAATACTTCGACTGCTGGATTTGCCACAGTCGCGATCGCGATTTGCCCCTCTCCTTCTTGAATCTCACTATGAGGCTGAACGCGATTCAGGATGCAACCTACCCGATAACTATCCTGTATCCATTGATTATAATTGCCTGTGCTATCACCCCATTTCGGTTGATACTCATATTCTGGACTGCCATCATCTCTCACTTTCACCTCAGGAGACTTGATTGCATTGGTAAACCAACCAACAGTATTTTGCCAGGTCAGCATAATACTCAGCGTAATTGGCTTATCGGTCGGGTTATGAGCCGTCCAGTCAAAGATCGCAACAGGATAACTTGTTTCTTGATAATTCTCTTTCCAAATCGGCGAAAACTGCTCGCAAGTCAGCTCCGAGGCAAACACGCCTTGATACTCATACCAACTCCGAGGATACAGAGCAGCATAGACTCCTTGCTCCTGGGGATACCAATTCCATCTCGATAAGCTCTCTTCCCTATCTCCCCATTTCCCAATCTCCCCATCATCTTCGCAGGCCATAGCAAACGCCTGAGTCTCCCCACCGGCAACCGACTCAAAAACACTAAACTGACAAGCGGGAATAGAATTCAAAAGATGTTCTCCCCCATCCAAATGCCAAAGGTTAAAATCTCCTTTCGGCGATCGCCCAATACATCCCGCACCAAATCCACCCAAAGGCGCACCGTGCCAAGGGCCGTCATCTAAATTGCTGGCGTAGCGAACAGTATATGGTTTGTCCCATCCTTTACCAATAGAACGTTTCCAAGCAGAATTAGGAATCTGGGGGTGAGGCATTTGGAAAGCTGTCATAAATAAATTTAAAAACTAGCTGATTTTTTAGCTATGAGCCAGTGTTGAAACCAACTCCCTCAACAACTATAGATGCTGCAATTGCAGTTGCCCACTTTATCCCAAATATTCATTTTTTAAGAGCTTAATACTATCTCTAAAATGCCTCAGCAGCTCGCATTGTAAAGGATTTAGCCAAAGTGCTATAGGCAGCAGGATGGCCAGCAAAATATCCAGACAGATAATACCGGGGAGGTTCGTAATGCTGTTCGGCAGTAAAAGGCTCTAAAAAGCGATCGCCAACTAAATCTTTCCTGACAAAAAAAGCATTGGCACCTGATAGGTTGCAACCAACAAGATAATATCCTTCTAACTTAACTTCTAGGAACTTCAATGAGACACCAAAACAATCATCTTTTTCCCAGGAATGTGTTTCATCATAGTCCATACAATACATTATTGGTGGGGAGAACTTGGCATTATACTCAACGACAATTACCCTGGGGCTAACACAAGTGATGGCATTCAAGACATGATAGTCATTGCCATCAATATCTACTGATAGTAGATCAACTTCCTGCGATTTTATCTTGTCAGAGATCAACTTATTGATATTGTCCCTAGTAATAAAAGATTCAACAACTTGTAATTGCTTATTTTCTATAATCTGGTCATAATACTTCCTGATTTTTTTGATATTTTTTGTGGAAGCATCAATCCAGAGACCTTGCCAGTCTTCAAACAATAGAGCAAGGCTATTATTTTCCAAGCCATTGCCAATGCCAAACTCAATGAAGATCTTATTCGTTGTGCCAATTCTGTTAAATATCTCACGAATTATGCCATCCTCATCACTCTGAGAATAGATTTTGTCTCCAAAGGGAATCAAATTCTTAGGGTCTTGATATCGCCTATGCTCTCTGAGATGGTCAATTTCTTGAAGAATAGGTAGCTGCTGAAAACGGTCTTTAATGATTCGCTGGTATTTCCGTTCTAGGGCTTGAGATTTAATCCATCCCCTTAGGTTACTAAATGGCATGCAAGTATCTTCAACTCAATAGCTAATATAGTTTTGGAGTCAGAATATTGAGAAATCCTGTCCCAGCAAAATATTACACCAAAGCGGAAGTTAAAAACTAAGCACTTAAGCACAAAAAAAGAAGCACATAAAATGTACTCCTTAAATATATTACCGAGTTGATAGTGATGCAATCTTTAAATTTACAGTCACCAATAATTATTTTTTCATAGATTTTTAGGACAAACAGCAACTTCACCAAACATTTGCAATCAAGAAACCTAATTGACATGAATGGGCAAATTATTTTCTAGTAAAGACTGTTTTCGCAAGTAAATGTTAGGTTTTAAGCAACAAAATAGATTAAAACTTTTGCCCAGATATTTGCCTAAGTACTTGTACTCAAGATACTAAAGATGCCAAACCAGACAAAAAATCTTTTCATCGTCTTAATTAGTCTAACTCTAACTCTGTTCATTGGCTGTTTCAACTCATCAAGCCTCACTCATAGCTCAACATCATCAAATTTATCCAATACAGAATCAAAACATATTGCCTCATCAGCACAATTGCCCAACTTTGCTTTACCCATAGATTGTAATCTTGAGCAAGACTGTTTTATTATGCATTACGTTGATCGTGATCCTAGTTCAAAAGCTATTGACTTTGGTTGTGGCAGACAGACTTACGATGGGCATAAAGGAACTGATTTTGGGATTTCTGACTTAGCAGTCATGAAAACTGGGGTTCCCGTACTAGCAACTGCATCAGGAACAGTCCTGAGAGTTAGAGACTGGATGACCGACGCACTAGTGGACAGTCCGGAGAAAAAGCAGGCCATCAAAAATAGAGAATGTGGGAATGGTTTAGTAATTGATCATGGAAATGGTTGGGAAACTCAATATTGTCACCTACGTCGGGGCAGTGTCATCGTTGAGCCCAATGAACAAGTAGAAAAAGGGGCTATCTTGGGCATGGTTGGAGCTTCAGGGTTAGCATCTTTTCCCCATATTCACTTGAATGTTCGCAAAGATGGGCAAATTATAGATCCTTTTGTGGGGGTTAATTCTAGTCCTGGCTGCAATCAGCCTCTGAATTCTTTATGGTCAGAACCCCTAGATTACAAGCCCACAGGTTTGATGAGCGCAGGATTTGCCCCCAAACAGCCGACTCAAACTGAAATATGGTCAGGATTATACAAAGAGACTCAATTATCAGCAGATATTCCTATTTTGGCATTTTGGGTTCATGCCTATGGGGTATTGAGCGGAGACGTTGAAAAATGGACATTAATAGCACCGAATGGAAAAGTTGTTTATAACGAAGATGGAGCTTTGGAGCGTTCCTATCGTAGCTGGTTAGCTTATATAGGAAAACGCAAAATTTTTCCTGGCGTTTGGCAAGGGAAATATCAATTATGGAGAGATCAGTCTTTGATTTTTGAGGTTAACAGAGAAGTTTTAGTGAACTAATTAAGTAATAAGTAATAAGTAATAAGTAATAAATGAATAGGCATTATTCAGGCAAAAAAATATTGAGAAAGTTAATAATTACAAGGTACTAATTTTTATGCTCCCAAGATTACTGGCATTAGACTTTGATGGTGTTATTTGTGATGGTTTGCGAGAATATTTTGTGACCACACAGAAGACCTATCACCAAATTTGGCAGGAAGATTCTGTCGCCATGACAGATGGATTTGCTGAGGTTTTTTCGCAACTTCGACCTGTAATTGAAACTGGTTGGGAAATGCCTGTTTTATTGCGATCGCTTGTTTTGGGAATTACTCCAGAAGATATCCTGTCCCAGTGGCATTTGCTCCGCGAACAAATAGTTACCAAAGAAGATTTGGACAAAAAATTCCTCAGCAATGCTCTAGACAGCACTAGAGACAATTGGATTAATAATGATTTGGATAATTGGCTAAGCCTACACCGTTTTTATCCTGGGATTTTGAGTAAACTGCAATACATCATTAATTCTGATTGTCATTTTTATATCGTGACCACCAAAGAAGGAAGATTCGTCAAGCGATTATTAGGGCAGCAGGGAATAACGTTACCAGCTGATAATATTATTGGCAAAGAATGCAAAAGACCTAAATACGAAACCCTAAGATTATTACGAGATAAGATTGCTGAATCAGATCTTAGTATTTGGTTTATCGAAGATCGTTTAAAAACTTTGGAGTTAGTTAGACAACAATCTGATTTATCAAAAGTACAATTATTCCTTGCCGATTGGGGATACAACACTGCACCAGAAAGAGAGCGCGCGCAACAACATCCTGAAATAAAACTAATATCTTTAGCCGAGTTCACCAAGACTTATTAAAAAAACAAAATAATTTATTTTTCTAGCTTGAGCAATGTTACGGCAAAAAGCGCCCCCTTAAAAAAGGAGACGCTTCTAACAAAATCATATATTCAGTCAACGAAACTAACTCCTTTAAAACTACTAGTTTCAAACTAGATGCCTTGTAGTTTAGTTACGAGTTCTTCAACTTTTTTATTTTGGGAAAAGATGTCGCCTCGGTGGGATACCTGGATTAAAAATACCTGCCACCTCCTCATCAGACAACTTATTGAGTTGAGTCTCTAAATCCTTGACGGTGAGGGCATAACCTCTAGCTGAAGCTAGACGAATGAAAGCTTCTGGATCACTAAAGGCTTTCTGTCTTTCTTGTTGAGCGGAGGCTTTCTCTATTTTTTTATAGATTCGAGCAGCATTTTGTTGAGCCATGATTGTTACTCCTTTTGCAAGGACAAATTTTTGTTGCTGTTGTTCTAACTTTTCACATTTCCAGATTACATAAGTAAAAGTTATTTTTGATACACTTTATTATAGATCATAATTATTCTATAACTAAAGTTTTTTAAATTTATCCTATACATAAACTTTGTCTAACCTTAATTTTGCATGATTTTTTCTCTGGAAGTACCTTTATTTGAGATCAAGCCAATGAATGTTTACAAGAAATTAAATAAGATGATCGCTGAAAATCAAAGTTTACTGGTTGTCGAACTAGATCCTAAACCTAAGAGTTTACCTAGTTTAGAGAATCGGTCAATAGCGAAGAGAGGTCAGCTGATTGATGACTTATATCAATTTAGAAAATACCCGAGACACATAAGGCCTGTAAAATTGAATCCCGCCCAGTAAGAGAGGCGACAATGGGTCGAGTTAATTGGCGGATCTGAAATTCAATTGCGCTAGTCAATTCCTCTAAATCAGTCCACAATTGCCAAGCAAGTTGATCTTTAATAAATTTCCACAAACGTTCAATAGGATTTAATTCTGGAGCATAAGGAGGTTGAAACAATAATTGAATATTGCCAGGAACTGTGATGTCTCCGGCAGTGTGAGCTCCTGAATTGTCTAATTGAATAATGTGCATTTGCTGAGGATATTGCTGGCTAAAATAATTCAGAAAAGCCTCGAAACAAATACTATCAAGATGAGAAAATTCCCATAGAAAAGATTCTCCACTGA
>NZ_ALVZ01000120.1 GCF_000332055.1 Xenococcus sp. PCC 7305
ATGATGACGATGTAATATTGGGAGAAGCTGGCAATGATGCTCTCGATGGCGGCAATGGCGATGATCAGATTTTTGGACAAGATGATGACGATTCAATATTCGGAGGAGATGGCAACGATACCCTAGGTGGCGGCACTGGCAATGATCAGATTTTTGGTCAAAATGATAACGATGTCATAGTGGGAGAAGCTGGCAATGATACTCTAGGTGGTGGCAGTGGCAATGATCAGATTTTTGGTCAAAATGGTGCTGATTTTCTAACCGGAGGTTTAGGAGTAGATACTTTAACCGGAGGCTCTGGCAGTGATCGTTTTGCAATTCTTTCTAGCCTGAGCGCTAACCAGGACATCATTCAGGATTTTCAAAATGGAGTTGACCTCCTTTATTTGACTGGGGAGCTAACTTTTGAGGGGCTGATTATTAATGGATTCGAGGATAACACCCAAATTATTGAGAATTCTACAGATGAAATTTTAGCAGTTCTAGTTGGCATAGATCCGGCGGAGATAACTCCTCTTGACTTTATTTGATATGATAATTTTCCTTGAATTTTTGAATAATCTGGTTGGACAGATCCGACTTGGTTTGTTTTAGGTTTGTTCGAATATTTAAGTCTATTTTCTGATTATCTATCCCCAGATATGTCAAGATATCACTAATATATTTATGGGGATCTCTTGCTAAATCTTCATACTTGACCATTAAAGGTTCTATTCCATTATCTCGGCAAAAGTTTTCGAGATATTTCTCCTGTTGACACAGAAAATTATATCGTTTATTTATCTCGTTTAAATCAATATCATCCAGCGAGATCTCGTCTATTTTTTCTTGGTATTTTTGTTGTTCTAATTTATTTGAAATATGATAAATCTGCGTTTTTTGGGCGATGAATATAGATACAGCTTGAGCGACTTTATTCTCCCTGATCAGAAAAATATATTTAGAGAAGTACTTATTCAAAAAGGTATCAATATTTAAATCTCTTCTTCTATATGAAGGTAAAAAGTGGGAAATTATTTTAGTGCCAAAGACTCTATTGGGAGTGGTTGTACGAGTCATAACAGTTTGCAGATATCGGATATGATCAAAACCGCAATTACGAGCTAATACTGCTGCATGGTCCCTTAACTTTTCAGCTGGAAATCCAGCCAAGCCAGTCGATTCTAAGAGATTACACAAAAAGGTGGAGCCAGAACGAGGCCCCGATATTATTGCATAGGATAAGCTAGGTTCTCTAAATGTCACGTCAGCTGTTTGCAATATCTTGTCTTGATTTGACAGAATATTGACGAGGATATCAGAAAATAATTTGACTATTTGAATATTTATATTTTTGCCAGCAATGGATTCTGTTACTTGTTCATGGACAACATGTTCATCGCTTGCCGAAGCTACAATAATTGTATATTTAGCTAATCCTTCTAGACCCTGTAAAAAAAGACTCAGCTTGTCTTTATCCTCTGGATCAGACCAACAATAATAATAATTCGAAGATTTCTGTTGAGAAGTTGAATTCTGTAAATCAATATTAGTTTTTAGATAAGAAAGAGTTAATTCATCTGCAATAAAGATCAAATGATTCTGTAACCCCAGGATATCGATTAATCTAGTTTCTTGCAGATTAGCAAATATTTGTTCTGTATTCATATTAACTAGTATTGATTTTAATATAAGATTATTAAGTGTAAATAATTTCGGTGATAGGCTTTTGCTACTATTTCTTTAGTCATCAAACTTACCAGAAAATTAAGATAATCGTCGAATAAATGTTGATATTTTCCTCAAGATAATAAAAATATCAACATCTGTTTGCCCCATAGAATTTACGCTTAATCACTACAAACACATTTAGCACAAGCATGAATAAATTTCGGAAACCAAGCAAGTTGTCTCTTTCATTTATTCCTTAAAAGTTTATTAACTTAATTTCATTAGGGGAGCCAGACTAATGAATCAAAACTATAATATAGCGGAATATCTGAAACTGGTCATCTTCTTTGTCCTGAAAGCTAACCTAAAAAAATCATTTTAATATTTCGTGAGTTATAACTACCTAATACAAACGGTCTCTGAATGTGCAGCAGCTTTTGCTGATCAACAAGACAATCCTGACCATTGGCAACCTATTTGTCGAGAGTTAGGAAATTTACTTCAGGGTATGGGTCGATTTGAAGAGGCTATTACTTGGCATTCTTTATCTTTAGAAAGTCAACCGAACTTAGCGGAAATCTATGCTCAATTGGGAAGACTGTCCGCCCAAGAGAAAAATTGGGATGTTGCGATCGCTTTTTTTGAGAAGGCTCTCGAATCCATTCCGGACTCGGTACATATTTATTCTAATCTTGCTCAAATCTATGGTCAGACAGGCAAGCGAGAATTAGAAACAGACTGTTGGTACAAAGCTGTTGAGCTCAATCCAGATTTAGTAAATGCTCAAGGCTACTATAAACTAGGTCAAGCATTTGAAGAACAGGGCAAAGTAGAGGAAGCAATCGAATGTTACCAAAAGGCCGGCGATCGCGAAGCCGCATTATTGCCAGCTCATTATAAAATAGCAGAAATCAAACTTCGACAAAGAGATTTAGAGGGAGCAAAAGCTTGTTTTGAACATATTATCCAACAGGATTTTAAGCAACCTCAAGCACATTATCAATTGGGAACTATCCTATCTCATCAGCGAAAATTTGAATCTGCAACCATAGAATTCAACCATACAATTAAGTTGGCACCCGACTTTGCCAGAGCCTATTCTAGTCTAGTACAAGCCTTGATCAGACAGAAAAAATGGGACGAAGCGATCTCTACCTGCCATTCCATTCTCAACTTAGTAGAAGAATTCCCTTGGATTTATTCTCTATTGGGCAATGCCTTGCAAGCCAAAGGAAAAATAAATGAAGCCGTTGCTGCCTATCAAAAAGCCTGCGCTGGCAGAGGATGGCAGGAATGTTTAACCAACAATTATTTTATTCCCGTAGATCACTTTACCAATCGCCTTGCCATATTTGAGACTCATCTTTTACCCTTCGCCAATCAAGAAAATTTTGCAGCTTTAGAAGTTGGAAATGATTTGGGAATGTCTGCTTGTTGGTTGCTCGATAAAATATTAACTAGCCCTTCTGCCCGACTAACCTGTGTAGATAATCCCTTCAACAGTAAATTAGAAGAAAATCTTATCAAAACTGGGTCTATAGATAAGGTGACATTGCGGGGCGATAATATTCCGCAACATCTTGCCTTATTGAAACCGCTAAGTTTTGATTTTGCCAATCTCCAGTATAGAAAAAGACAATGGGACTATGTAAAAGAAAATACGGAACTAGCCTGGAAGGCAGTGAAAGTGGGAGGAATTGTCTTTGTTGCTGGTTATGGTTGGCAAATACCTAATAATCCTGAACAAAATGTCAAAAAGGGAGTTGATATTTTTCTTGAATCAATTAAGGGTCAATGGGAAGCTGTTGCCCATCATCCTCAGGCTTTTATGTTAATCGTTCGAAAAACAGCTCAATCTAAAGACAAAGAGTAAAATTTTTGCCTATGTGTTTGAGAATCAATTCTCAGGAGAACAGCGAATTTCGAGGATAAACCCATCTGGATCATAAAAATAAACACCTCTGCCCGTAGGACGAGTCACGGGTTCTATCGCAATTGTGACATTGTTTTGACGAAGCACCGCTACGGCATGCTCGAATAATTGAGGGGCAATATCAAAAGCTAGATGATTAGCGCGGGTAAAACTTTTCGTGGGATCTATATCTGGAGGAGATAATTCCGGCTCCCAAAATAAGTCAATCACTGTACCGTCAGGAGTCACAAAATTGGCGACTTTGCCCTCTTGGACTAATTTGGTCAAAGTTGTCGGAACCTCTTCACCCGTCAGCTCATGCAATCCTAAAATTTTTCCGTAAAAATATCGAGATTTGTTCATGTCTTGAACATTGAATGCGATATGGTGGACTTGGCGTAAATCGCCCTTGCTCAGTCCGATCAATCTTGCTTTTTCTCGGATATTCATGAGGTTTTCGGTAATATTATCGAGGGTATAAAGTTTTAGAAACCAGCATTAGGAAAATTAATATCAATAATAGATAGTTTATCATCCAGACTAATCACCAGTTGTAGCTTAAGAACCTAAAAATAGAGCTAATTCCTCAATAATCCTTGACTGATAAGTCTCACAAATCCGCTAAAGTACGGAGATTCTGGGATAATAAAATATGGTCAGCTACTTTTGACATTACCTAGATATTAAGAATATTTTTATATGCCTCCTACTGCCTCTCATAAAAAAGCTAAAGCCTTAAAAACTGGTAGTCGCCGCCCAGCCAAAGAACTCTGTAGTGAATGTGGTTTATGCGACACTTATTATATTCACTATGTCAAAGAAGCTTGTGCCTTTCTCAATCAACAGGTGGCCGCATTAGAAGAGCAAGCCCATGGACGGAGTCGAGATTTAGATCAGGAAAATGATATTTATTTCGGTGTTCATCAAGAAATGATGGCGGCACGAAAAAAAGAACCCATAGAAGGAGCCCAATGGACAGGAATAGTTAGTAGCCTGGCCTGCACCATGCTGAGGCGGGGATTAGTAGAAGGTGTAGTCTGTGTTCAAAACACAAAAGAAGATCGTTTTCAACCTTTTCCCATAATTGCCAGAACTCCTGAGGAAGTTTTGGCCGCAAAAGTTAACAAACCCACACTTTCACCGAATTTGTCTGTTTTAGAGCAGATAGAACAGTCGGGAATGAAAAGATTATTAGTGATTGGGGTTGGTTGTCAGATTCAGGCATTAAGAGCGGTGGAAGCAGAGTTGGGATTGGAAAAGCTCTATGTTTTAGGCACTCCCTGTGTGGATAATGTGAGTCGGGAGGGTTTACAAAAATTCTTGGATACGACAAGTAGATCTCCTGAGACGGTGGTGCATTATGAGTTTATGCAAGATTTTCGGGTTCACTTCAAACATCAAGATGGTTCTGTTGAAAAAGTCCCGTTCTTTGGCTTGAAGACTAATAAACTTAAGGATGTTTTTGCTCCTTCTTGCATGAGTTGTTTTGATTATGTCAATTCTCTGGCTGATATAGTTGTAGGCTATATGGGTGCGCCTTTTGGCTGGCAATGGATCGTGGTTCGCAATGATACAGGGAAAGAGATGTTGTCATTAATCCAGGATCAAATTGATACCCAACCTGTGATGAGTAAGGGCGATCGCAAGCAAGCTGTGCAACAAAGTATTCCTGCCTATGACAAGGGAGTCACCTTGCCGATGTGGGCCGCAAAAATGATGGGTGTGGTTATTGAGAAGATTGGCCCTAAGGGTTTAGAATATGCCCGTTTTTCGATCGATTCACATTTCACTCGCAATTATCTTTATCTTAAACGCAATCATCCTGAGAAGTTGGCGGATCATGTTCCCGACTATGCGAGGAAGATTGTTGAGCAATATGAACTGCCTGATTGAGTTAAGAGCCCTCTATGGGGTTATGGCTGTTTCCTCCTAGGTAAATAAATGGGGACTTGGGGATTTGGGGACTGGGAGACTGGGAGACTTGGGGAAATCTGAAAAATCAAATTTTTCAGTTCCGCCAATCCAAACCTTTACAGCGATCGCAAGAAACACTATTCAAAAGATAGTTTTATAGACTCCCCCAAAGATCCGTACTTTCCCTGGTATTAAATCTACAATATAAGGAAAAAGCGACTGTCTTATGCTAAAACACTTTAAGATGAACTCTACATTACTTGCTTGTGTATCTTCACCAATAGTTATCTTAGCGATCGCAATTGCGGGTAATACATTAACTTCCAACTCAACTATTGCCGAATCCAATGTTGGAGAAACCAAACAAACCGAATATATTCCCCAAGTTGCCTTTCGCAAAGCACCTCGACTAGTAGATATCTATACTACTTTTAATACAGTGAGAATGAGGAGTGCAACTTATTATTTCGACGTCACCATACCAGAAGATGCGGGGGCACCTTTACATAAAGTTGCCATTGAGCTGCGCCAAGGACAAGAGGAGATTTATTATAAGTTGGAAAAAACAGTTGCTTATCTTGGTGACCATCGTCGCAAAGGGGACAAGTTGGCTCTAGAAACTGTCAGCATAGACGAATCAACGGGAATTATCACTGTAGAATTTACTGAGCCACTTCCTCCAGATACCACCTTTACTATTGGCTTAAAACCAAGAAGAAATCCTGATTATGACGGTATTTATGTTTTTGGGGTTACTGTGTTCCCTCAAGGAGAAAATCCCTATGGTTTATATTTAGGCTCTCGAAGTTTAACTTTTTATTCTGGCTATGATGGCTTTTTTGGTTATTGATGGCAGATGGGAAGAATTTAGCTGTGGAAATGAAGAATTAGACAACTATTTCGAGATATTTTTTATCAAGTAAAAAAGAGCCATTAGGAAAAAGAACCCCATAATAACCACCAGGCCGGCGGTCTAAGATAACTCCTTCAGCGCCGATCGCCAAAATATCGGGAGAACGAAGCATTGGCATGGGCTCAGCTGTTTTAATATAGGGTGGTGAGGCTATTAGCTTGACGCGATCGCCAACTTTGATAGTGTTCATATTGATTTGTGAGCTCTAGAAACCCAATTTATATGTTCCGTTCCCTCTCTTGGTCAGCGTTCCCGATTCCCCAAAATGAAAGATAATCGTGTCCAAGTTCGTCGAGTACTTTGGATAACCTTATTGCTGAATATATTTGTGATGACCTTAAAAACCATCATTGGGATGATCACGGGTTCTCTTAGTTTACAAGCAGATGCACTGCACAGTGTTACTGATAGTGCGAATAACGTTTTAGGTTTGGTTGCTAATCGTTTTTCCTCGCCCTATCCCGATCGCGAACATCCCTATGGACATCAGAAATTCGAAGGTTTAGGCGCTTTGGGAATCTCGACTTTTTTGGGCATAGTTTGTTTTGAAATTTTCAAGTCTGCGATCGCAAGAATCTTTGTCGAAAGTAAAGCTGTTACAATCTCGCCTATAGAATTAGCTTTATTGCTCATAGTTTTAGTAGTTAACATTTTCGTGGCAACCTACGAATCCCGCGAGGGCAGACGGATTAATAGTCCAATTTTAATTGCCGATGCCAAACATACCATGAGCGATATTTGGGTTACCTTATTGGTGATTGGTGGCTTGGCGGGAATTTGGCAAGCCCAAGTTTGGGATATTCCCCAATTACAATGGTTGGATGTTGTATTAGCTTTTCCCGTGGGTTTATTAGTTTTTCGCAGTGGCTGGGAGATTCTACAAGATAATTTACCTTGGTTAGTCGATGCGGTCGCGATCGCCCCAGAAGCCATTCATCGTACGGTTATGGAAGTGCCTGGTGTGATCAATTGTCATGATATTGCCTCCCGAGGGGTCATTGGCAGACAAGTTTTTGTGGAAATGCATCTAATTGTCGATGCCACTGATGTGAAAACTGCCCATCAAATTACTGAAGCAGTAGAAGATAGATTAGAAAGTAAATATTCGCCAATTCGGATTTCCATTCACATCGAACCACCAGATTATAAGAGTGAACATATTAGTTTTGGTTCCGAGTAGGGACGATTCGCGAATCGCCCCGAAGTCAATGGTATGTTCTTTCCTAAAAATCACCTTAGAGAAAATCCTACAGGTTTAAGCTTATAAATGATCATCCAACATGGTTTGTATTTGTTGTTTGCCCATTGCCCCCTCACGGGAAACCACGATGTCATTATCTTTAAATAATCTTAGAGCAGGAACCCCTTCTACCTGACATTTTGCTCTGGATTCGGGGTTGGGATCTACTTCCAATTTTACTACTTTTAAGCGATCGCTATAAGTATCAGCTATCCAGTTAATGGTTGGCGACACCAGGCGACAAGGGCCACACCAAGGAGCCCAGAAATATACCAAAACTGGTTGCTCTGATTGACTTACTTGATCATCAAATCCCGTATCATCAATTTCGATTACTTTACTCATTTCTTAAAACTCCATCTGGTCAGTTATTAGTCATTAGTCCCGTCTCATCAAGCGGGATAATATTATCAGTTATCAATCACGAAATAAAATAACTATAGTTACTGTATTACTATTTACTGACTAATTATCTTTCAATTCGGAGCGTAGTTTTTCTAATTCGATGTCAATACCTGTATCGCCAGAACTCCCACTTTGACCTTCTTCCCCAGGTAAAACTGCTTGAGAAGGTTCCGCCCCAGGCAGTTGGGCTTTCATCATTGCCAACTCATCTTCGATATCTTGTCCTGCTTCTAATTGCCTAAATTGTTCATCAACACTAGCTCCTCCTTCCAACTCTCCTGCAACCTGAGATTCTGCTTCTAGTTGCATCACTTTATCTTCCATTCTCTCGAAGGCACTCATAGAACTACTAGTGTCAATTCCACTGAGCAGATCGCGAGATTCTTTTTGTGCCTTAGCAGCATTTGCTCTGGCTTTGAGCATATCTTTCTTGCTCTTAGCTTCGACAATTTTTCCTTCTAATATTCTAGTGTCGCGTTTCAGATTGCTTACGACCTCAATTTGCTGTTGTAATTGAATCTCTAATGTATTCAAGGCTTCAGCAAAAGGTTTTTTGCGGATTAAGGCTTCTCGGGCTAGGGTTTCATCTCCTTTGGAAATTGCTAACTGTGCTCTTTCTTGCCAAGTAGCAACCTGCTGTTGATTTTTCTTATATTGTAGTTCAGTTTTTTTCTGAGTTGCGATCGCGGTAGCTAGAGCTTGACGCATTTTCACCGCATTTTCCTGCATCTCCACAACAGCTTGTTCGAGAATTTTTTCTGGATCTTCCGCCTTACTAACTAAATCATTTAAATTAGATGTAATTACTCGACCAAGACGATCAAATAAGCTCATAATTCCCGCAATATCCTTTATATTTAGTAGACAATAAACACCTTTTTCAGCCGACAAACTTGACTACTGTTTTGATGACAAGGTTTTGTGGCTATTAATTGACTAATAAATATTATAGACTAACCCTCAGAAGGATAAATATAAGCATAAAACCCTTCCTTTTTAAGTTTTTCTAAAAATTGCTGTGCCAATTCTTTTTGTCCAAATGCACCCATATAAATGAATACGCCTTCTTCTAAGGTAATTAGAGAAACATTGGGAACTTTCTCCTTTGCCAAGGCTAAAGAGCTATCGCCTGTATATTCACTGAGGATATAGTAATATTGGGTCGGAATTTGAGTGGAATAAGAATTAGGTCTTTGGGCTATATTGAGCGGAGGAATAGCTAAAGGAAGCATTGTTGTGGGGTCGGTTTCTGTTTGTTGGAGAAGCGAATCTTCTTCCGTGGGAGTTGGGGGAACTGTACTGAGATTAGAAGCTTTTAATTCGATAAATTCTTTGGAAGATAGATCTATGTTGCCAACTTGAGATGGGTTGATCTGCTCAATTTCAGGTTCAGGGGAGAGCTCAGTTTTGGGCTTTTGAGTTAAGAGGACAATAGCCGATAAAATATTAGCTATCAGGACAATTGCGATCGCAATCAGGGTCGTCTTTTTCCCAGAAAACTCAATTGATTCGGAGGATGGATTATCTAGCGGCCGTGAGTTAAGATGATTTTCGGTCTGTCTGTTTATTTGTTCAAATAGAAAATTATTTGGCCTTTTTTTTATATCCTTAGTTAATAGTTTTGCTGATGCCAAACGACCATTAGGATTTGCCTTAGGAGGATTAAAAATATTAATTTGTCCAGTCAGAAATGGTTTATGAACAATAGTAGATTGTTTTTTCTGCTCAGAAGACATAAGAAATAAAGGATGAGGGATGAGGGATGAAGGATGAGGGATGAAGGATGAGGGATGAGGGATAAAGGATGAGAAAGTTAAGGATCTACAACAGGATAACCGAACATTGTTTAAAGTGTTAATTGCTAATTGCTTATGAGATGATGCCAGAAAATCAAATCGAACTTTTCATTCTCGATCGCGATCCGATTTTTCGTCTAGGACTAGATACTGCACTAGCAGATTATGCCGAGTTTTCTGTCGAATTAATAGCTGAAACCATTGAAGATCTCTTTGAGGCTTTAGACCGAGGATTTATACCCGACATTCTGATTCTGGGATGGAGTTACGATGATTCTGCATCGGATTCTTGCTGGCAATTATGTAAGCAGCTACTAGAGAGATTTCCCGAACTAATAATTTTGTTATTGGCTTCAGGTTTGCAACCTCAAGAGTTGGCAAAAATTCAAGGAGTGGGAGTCAGAGGTTATTGCCCGAAAGGAACCAATATTGATACCTTGGCATTCTCTTTAAATTGTATAAATTCAGGGGAGATTTATTGGCAAGGAGATAATTCCCCCGTAGCAGAAACCCCAAACCTATGGCAAAAAGCTCTATCTAGCTTTAGCAATTCAGGCCAAGAGGAGATTGCACAAGACATTCAGGCCATTGAAAATAGCTTAAGCGAAAATGATTTACCAACCTTAAAGCGATTACTTTTGTTGGGTCGCAAAAGAGAATTACAAGCGGCTAATTGGCTAGTGAGACGATTGGGAGATGAGAAACAGCAGGAACCGCTTAAAACATCTGAATCATCCCCCATATTGCCAGAATCTCAAGGTTTGCAATTATCGACTATTCCCCAATTTGCGATCGCCAAAGATGATCCTGATTCTGTCGTTTCGAGAATATTTAATCGTGTTGCCCAAGATATTAGTCTAGGACTTGTTAATAGCACCAATCTATGGCTAGAAATTGATATTTTACAACCCCGAAAAAAACAAGAATTACATTATATTATCCTGGAAACCTTAGCCACAATCCTCCAGGACTTAAACCGCGAACAAGAATTAGCACTGCAAATACGGGTCGGTCTCAGAAATATTTGGACGCAATCGGCAATCCAGTTCTTTTTTGATAATTATGAAGCGGCAATCGAAATTGACAAAGCAGAGTTCAAGAATCTGTTTGTTCAAGAATATGTTAGTTTTCAGGAAAATATTTGTAGTAAAATCTATTTTGCTCCAGATCTTTTTACTTATTTAGCTTGGGAATATCCTCTAACCATAGACCGGGTTACCTATCGAGTTGATTCTCCCGAGGCGATCGCAAGAGCAGTAAATTTACTGCATAATCTGACGTTGCGCATTGCCAATGGCATTATGCAAATGATTTTGAACAATTTTGCAGATTTAGAGGTTTTTAAGTATAGAATTTACCTCAACAATTATCGCAGCTCCCGCGCGATCGCCCACTTCCGCAATGAAATATCTTGGGGATATCGTTCAGAAAAATATTGGCTAATGCCCAAGGACATTTTTGAAAGTTCTTATCAAATCCTGACTTTGAGTCGTGGGAAGATTATCAATGCAGCCATCTACGCCCCAAGAACCGAAGAATTATCTCGCCTAAAAGGACTGCCTTGGCTCGCAACTATTATTCTCGAACTAAGAGACGCGATCGCGCCCCGTTTACGCTCTATTTTAGGACTATTAGGAGCGAGCTTAGTCTTTACTCTCACACAAGTTATTGGCAAAGGTATTGGCTTAATTGGCAAAGGAATTATTCAAGGCTTAGGAAGTACTATCGGCGATCCTAAATCTCGCAACAAAAAAAGGAAAATCTAGAATTCAATCCACTCTCTTTGACCCATTACCCATTACCCATTACCCATTACCCATTACCCATTACCCATTACCTTTATTGATAAACCTTAGCTTCCAAAGATTTAAGATACTCAGTATTCACTCCAGATTCCCTAACTAAAGCGATTTTGCCAGTCCGCGAAATTTCTTTGATGCCAAATTTATTAAGCATCTGAATAATAGCCACTAGCTTACCTGGATCTCCAACTACTTCAAGGGTTACAGCTTCATCAGCAATATCAACAATCCGAGCCCGAAAAATTTGCACCAACTGAATTACTTCTGCTCGATTAGCTGCTGTTGCATTTACTTTAACCAACATCAACTCTCTTTCAACCGAAGGAGTTTGAGTTATATCCTGTACTTTAAGCACACTAATCAATTTGTAGAGTTGCTTGATTAATTGCTCGATAATTGTGTCATCCCCAGGAACCACCATCGTAATCCGAGAAACTCCCACTTTTTCCGCTGGCCCCACTGCCAAACTCTCAATATTAAAACCGCGACGGGCAAATAATCCGGCAATTCGAGTTAAAACTCCTGCTTCGTCTTCTACTAAAACTGAAATCGTATGTTTCATTATAAAATCTGTAGTGAATAATCCGCTGTAGCTAAGTTGAGACTAACATTTTACCTTTTTGCCGAGCATTTTTGAAGAAGTCACTAGCTAGGGCATGTCGTTAATTAATTACAAGTAAAAGTGACATACCCTAATAACTTTGATGAATACAAGCTATGAACCCACGCCAGAAAGCAAGACCAAACTCACAACAATAATTGCTAGGGTCACAAATCCAGCCGCCGTTGCCTTTGCGCGATCGCTGTCGCTAACCACTCCCAAACTATTAGCTTCCGCTTGTCCCTTCAGAGCATGCCAAACATGACCTCCAAGAAAAGTTACACAAAGCAGCGATTGTACTCCGGCAAAGAAACTACGATCCATACCGTAAAATTCTGGAGGAAAAGCCAAATCATTGAAACTAACAAAATAAGCAGAAGTAAAAGCCATCAAAGCAACTCCAGCCAAACTATAAGATAAAATAGCATGACCATTGTAAGTTAAAGCTTTTTTTGCCCAATCCATTGGTGGCACGACGATATGCCAAGCTCCACCAGCAATACAAGCAACGCCAACCCAAATATGGCCCCCAACAATATCCTCTAGACTATTGACCGCTGCCATCCCCAGAGGATTCCAAACGCCATCATTTAAACCCACAAGATAACCAAAGATCGGCACAGGATTGAGGGTCGGATCACTAATGATTCTCACATTGCCCACGACCGAATCATAAATACCACCCCATAATGTCGCTTTCCCGACAAATAATAAAGCTGCGACTCCCAGAAAAATTAAATGATGACCCAAAATAAACCCCATTTTCTGTGGGTCGTTCCACTCATAATGAAATTTTACAGCGCGAGCTTGACCATCGTTGAGGTTGGCTACGCCTTTAAAAACATGGAATAGACCTCCAGCACCAAGAACGGCAGAAGAAACCAAATGCAAAATTGCGATCACTAAATAGGGATAAGTATCTGTAACTAAACCATTGGCACCAATACCCCAACCCAAACCTGCTAGATTCGGAATCAATAATAATCCCTGTTCCGAAATAGCTACATTCGGGTTCAGGTTGCTCAATTCTAATAAAGTAATAGAACCTGCCCAAAACATGATCAAGCCAGCATGAGCGATATGAGCTCCGAGTAATTGACCTGATAAATTAATTAAACGAGAATTTCCAGATAACCAATCATAGTTAGCGGAACGCCCCAATGATGTTGTTGCTGTCATAATTATTGTAATTTGAAAATTTATACAAAAATTGCAAGAAAGCCTAATGCAAAGGCCAATTTGCATTAGGCTATGATTTAGAGAGAGAACACAAAATGACAATTCAAGGATTAACCCAATGAACTATTTCAACGACAGCAGTCTTTTAGGCGGTTTTAGAAGTAGTTGAAGAGGTTATTGGGGGATTCCCTGCATTGTCAAGAGCATTGGTAACCCGTTTGAAGTCAAAACCAATCGCCCGTAGAGCATGCCAGAGATGACCTTGTAGGAAGAAGAAAGCCAAGAAAAAATGAGCATTTGCTAGCCAAGCACGGGCAGTATGCACCCCTGCTGGTAAGTCTGCTGTGTCAGCAAAGTAAGGAACAACTCCTAATTTCACTTCTAATACTTGACCATAAAATTCTGGGGGATAAGCCAAAGTATTCACTGCGCAGAAATAAGCAGCCACAAAACCGGCAATGGAAATACCACCAAGAGAATAAGAAAGAATTGCTTCTCCTTCAAAACTTAGTAACTTCTTCGCCCAACCCAGTGGCGGCGTAATAATATGCCAAATACCGCCAGCAATGAGGAGAAAACCAACATATATGTGACCGCCGACCAAATCTTCTAAGTTATCTACCGCAGCAAAATGAGTTTGATAGCCGTAGATCGTCAAAGGACTTAGTGTCGGATCAGTAACTACGCGCAGATCACCAATCACAGAATCGTATAATCCGCCGAAGAACATCGCTTTGGCAACCAACAGCAATGCTCCCGCACCTAGGAAAATTAGATGATGACCCAAGATAAAGCCTAGTTTTTTGGGGTCGTTCCACTCAAAGTGGAATTTCGCCGCCCGACCACCAGCTTCCTTTAAAATTCCCGGACCTTTTAAGGTGTGATAAAGTCCTCCAGCGCCAAGAACAGCAGAAGAGATAAGATGGATGGCTCCAATAACCAAGTAAGGATAGGTATCAATAATCTGACCGCCTTCGCCTACTCCGTAGCCCAAAGTGGCTAAATGAGGGAGCAGTATGAGACCTTGTTGTCCCAGAGGTAGATCTGGGGAATATTTAGATATTTCGAAAAGCGTAAATGCCCCCGCCCAAAAAACGATTAGGGCAGCCTGAGCAACATGGGCCGCGATAAATGTACCCGATAGATTAGCTAGTCGAGCATTTCCTGCCCACCAATCGTATTTAATTTCCGTTTTACCGTAGGCTTGCAAAACAAAACCTCCTAATTAAATGTGATCAAAACCAAATTTCACCGAATGATTTGAGAAAGAAGAAGTAAGGAAAACTTGATTCTCCTTACCCTTAGACCTGCACTATCATCATCCTTGGTCACTTTTTTGACTTGTTACTAATTATTATCAACAAGCTCAAGGACAATTTCATTCTGCACTATTGATAATCTATCGCAAAAAATAAATAACAAAACTTAACACAAATTGGCGATCACGTCTTCTCTATATCAGGCGACTTCCAAAGAAATACCTGGGGTTTTAGATGGTGAAAGCTCGTAAGATAGGGAGCTTCACTAGCAATCAAACTTAAGGAATATTCAAAAAGGGTTTTAAATAATCATGGTATTTTTTGATACAAAAGAAAAATATTGTCAATAATTTATTTTTTGTTGTAAGCTAAACGGGAAATTATTGATTGTAATTCTCAATTACTTACAAGATGGGTAAATATTATGACAGCCGTAATAGATAGAAATAAGAGACTAGAAGACGATTCTGGAGTGCCTTGGTGGTCAGGAAATGCTCGTTTGAAAGATGTTTCCGGTAAGTTACTGGGTGCCCATGTTGCCCATGGAGGATTAATTGTGTTCTGGGCAGGGGCAATAACTCTGTTCGAACTTTCTCGGTTTGACCTCTCGCAACCAATGTACGAGCAAGGCTTAATCCTATTGCCCCATTTGGCTAGTCTAGGTTGGGGAATTGGTTCGGGCGGTCAAATTATAGATACTCACCCCTACTTTGTGATTGGAGCTTTGCATCTAATTTCTTCGGCTTTTCTCGGTTTCGGCGGTATTTATCACGCTCTGTGGGGGCCAGTATATCTAGAAAATAGCTCAGAGTTTTTTAGTTATCAATGGGAAGACACATATAAAATGACCAATATTATCGGGATTCACCTCGGTTTATTAGGTTTAGGCGCATTTTTATTGGTTGCTAAAGCGATGTTTTTTGGTGGCTTATACGATCCTACGATTGGAGAAGTACGAGTTATTAGCGATCCGACTCTCAATCCTTTAATTATCTATGGCTATCAAACCCATTTTGCATCGGTAGATAACTTAGAAGATGTGGTTGGTGGTCATATCTGGGTCAGCATATTGCTACTTTTAGGAGGTATTTGGCATCTTAATACCAAACCTTTTGCTTGGACAAAAAAATTATTTGTTTGGTCCGGGGAAGCTTATCTAGCCTATAGTTTAGGGGCTTTAGCTTTGATGGGATTTGTCGCGGCATATTTCTGTGCAGTGAATACGACAGTCTATCCGGAAGCTTTTTATGGTGCTCCTTTAGGAATTAAGTTAGATATTTTTCCCTATTTCTCGACTGACAACTCGACCTTACTCTCTTCGAGAGCTTGGCTTGCTAATGCACATTTTTGGCTGGCTTTCTTCTTTCTCCAAGGTCATCTTTGGCATGCACTCAAAGCTGCTGGTTTTAACTTTGGCACAGGAAAAATTGATCCCAATTACAATCGCCCTGAACCCCTTTAGGACAAAAGTTTCTCTTATTTTAAAGGTGTTAGATAGATATTAAGTTAAACCTAACCCCTAACACCTAAAACCTAACCCCTAATTAAAGAGGTGAAATAAATGAGCGCGATCGCATACAATAAAACACCAACAATCGGTTGGTGGGCGGGTAATGCCCGTTTCGTTAATCTATCGGGTAAGCTACTGGGAGCCCATGTCGCCCATGCTGGCTTAATAGTATTTTGGGCTGGAGCAATGACCTTCTTTGAGATTGCTCATTACAATCCGGCATTGCCACTCTACGAACAGAGTTTGATTATCTTGCCTCACCTAGCGACTCTGGGAATTGGGGTAGGTGATGGTGGTCAGATTATTGATACCTATCCCTATTTCGTCATTGGAGTTTTTCATCTAATTTCTTCAGCAGTCTTAGGCGCTGGAGGTCTGTATCATGCCCTGCTAGGTCAGGAAGTCTTAGAAAGTAATAAATACAATTTTCAAGGCTTTTTTGGCTATGATTGGCAAGATGAGAATAAGATGACCAGCATCATTGGGATTCATCTAGTACTACTCGGATTGGGTGCCTATTTACTGGTCTTTAAAGCCATGTTTTGGGGCGGGTTGTTTGACCCTTGGGCGGGAGATTTTGGTCAAGTCAGAATCATTACAGATCCAACAATAAATCCAGGACAGATATTTGGTTATCTCTTCGGTGCATCTGGTGAAGGGGGAATGGCCGCAGTTCATAATCTAGAAGATGTGGTTGGAGGACACCTATGGGTCGGCTCAATCTGTATCTTAGGTGGTTTATGGCACATGGCAACTAGACCATTTGATTGGACAAAACAGGTCTTAGTTTATTCAGCAGAAGCCTATCTTTCCTACAGCTTGGCAGCAGTGGCTTACATGGCATTATTTGCCGCCTATTTTTGCACCGTAAACGATACAGTGTATCCCGAAGTGTTTTATGGGCCAGTAGGTTTAATTGAAACGAACACTGGCGTAGTAACTGCTCGGGGATGGTTGGCAAGTTTCCATTTTGTATTTGCCGTTTTGTTTATTTTTGGTCATATTTGGCATGCCATTCGCGCTAGAGGTGCTGCTGCTGGTTTTGATTTTAGTGCTGGGGACACTCTAGTTACTTTTTCTGGAAATCCTCAAATTGGGAATTTTGATACACCTCTAAACTCGTCTGATTTTAGTCTTTGGTTATTAAAATATCTTCCTATTTATCGTCCAGGAACCTCTCCTCTTTTCCGAGGCTTAGAAATCGGCATGGCTCATGGATACTGGCTCTTTGGCCCCTTTGCCTTACTGGGTCCTCAAAGAGCTTCAGAGCAGGGGAACCTGATTGGGTTATTAAGTGCTTGCGGCCTCGTGATAATTATGACGGCTTGTCTGTCTATTTATGGCAATGTTTCTTTTCGCAAAGAATTTGATCCTCAGAATTTAACTTATGCCACAGCAAATCCCGTCGTCCCTGAATCGCTAAAAACGGTTGATGGTTGGAGTCAATTTGCCGCCGCCTTTTTTGTTGGAGGTATGGGAGGAGCATTTTTTGCTTATCTCATCTATGACAATCTAGCTATCTTGCAAGAAATATTTAGTGGTAGATTTTAATTGTTTCGGGGGAAAGTATTTTTTGAATTTTATTGCAAAAGATTATTAATAGTGTTAAAATTAATTCATGACATTTTCCTCACATTTTAAATGTTCTACTAATTGAGTTGTCGGGAGCTAGGTAAACAGCAGACTAGTTCCTCAGCTCCTTTCTTCAAGCTTTTCTAGTTCTCCTCATGATTCATTAATCTTTTTTTTAAGAGTCTGAATTGTAGGATATGAGTAAATAATTATTCAGCAATTTTATAAAAATATTTTGCAATTATTTATTTCTGATGTGGAGAGCAAAAATAGGGGTTCCACATTTATTGGTTTACTTGCCATGAGACATTGCTGTCCTTGTTGCACTAACAATTTGCTGCGACATCTTAACCAAACACATATTTATTGGTTTTGTTCTTGTTGCAAACAAGCAATGCCGATTATTGAGGATCAGCCAATGAAGCAAAAGCCACAACAAACGTTTTCTGGTCTTTAACTAGTAGATTTTCAAATTTTACAAATAAACAGGAGTATTCAATGAGTAAAGTTGGTCTTTTTTACGGTAGTACTACAGGAAAAACAGAATCCGCAGCCGAAATGATCCAATCTGAATTTGGCGGGAGTAGTGTAGTAACTCTTCATGAAATTGCTGATGTTAGCGATAGTGATTTTGAGCAATATGATTTTTTGATCATTGGCGCTCCTACCTGGGATATCGGCGAACTACAAGCAGATTGGGATGGCTTCTACAACGATGATCTAGATAGTATTGATTTCAGCGGTAAAACTGTTGCCTATTTTGGCACAGGCGATCAATTAGGCTATGAAGAAAATTTCCAAGATGCGATGGGAATCCTGGAATCAAAAATCTCTAGTCTTGGGGGAAAGACTGTCGGTTATTGGCCCACAGATGGCTATGAACATGAAGCCTCCAAAGCAGAGAAAAATGGCAAGTTTGTCGGACTCGCTTTAGATGAGGATAATCAATCAGAATTAACAGAGTCCCGGATTAAGACTTGGGTAGCACAAGTCAAAAAAGAATTTGGAATTTAAAGGTTTGCCTTGGGAGTTCTCCTTCTCTGGGTTGAGAGAAAAAGTAGTTGTTTGATCCTGATTGTATGTCGCGAATGCTTTTTCTCTTTCTTCTTCACCTTATTATCGATATTTCTAAATTATGCTTCATTCTATATTTTGTGTTGTTTTTTGGTTAGTTATTGGTGGTCTTGTCGCTGGTAAACTATTGCGAAAAACAAATCAAGGCATTAATTATATAAAGAAAATACATCAAATACCCTGCTCCAATTGTGTTTATTTCACAGGAGATCATCGTCTCAAATGTACAGTTAATCCTGTAAATGCACTGACAGAAGATGCGATCACGAAGTGCCAGCCCTGCTGATCGCATGTAGAGATTTTGCGAGTAAGTCTTATTCTTCAATCAATAACAAAGTAATAATTACAAAATAACAAATAACAATTTTTCAATACACAAGGAACAAATAATGTCTAAAGCAATTCAATATGTCTGGATTTCTGCTAATCCCAGTTTAAGTAAGTTTGATAATAGATTGATTCGTTGTCTATCGAAAAAAAATATTGTTGCCCGATGGGAATATTATCAAAATCAAGATGAGCCCAGTTCACTACAAATTGCCTTGACTTTATTGACTGATTATCTAAAATCCATACCGAATAAGGTGCATTTAATTGGACATGGCACAGGTGGATTACTAAGCTTGCTTTACACTCGCAAACATCCAGAAAAAGTTAAATCTCTGACTTTACTGGGAGTTGGCGATCGCCCCGCCGTAGACTGGCAAATTCATTACTATGCCATGAGAGCCTTATTGCCTTGCAGCCAGAGAATCGTCTTAGCACAGATGGTGCAAAGACTTTTTGGGCACCAAAATCAATATTACACGAGAGGATTGAGCGAGATTCTCAAACAAGATCTCAAGACATCTCCATCACCTCATTCGTTATTTCGCAACGTAAAAATCCCTGCTGGAGGAGTAGAAGTTCCCTTAATGATTTGTGGCAGCAAAGATGACACCATTGTCGATAATAATTCTTTGAAGCGTTGGTATGGCTATTTTAAAGAGGGTGATATTTTGTGGGAATTTTCTCAAGGGCATCATTTTTTCCATTATTTCTATCCTCAAGAAGTTAGTCGGCAAATTTTAAGATTTTGGGAACAGTTTAGCGACATTCAAGAATTTAGAAATCGGATCGAAGAAGAATATAACAATAATTTATTGCCGAATACCAAGACCATTTCTTGAGTAAAATTAGCACTTATTACCCATTACCCATTACCCATTACCCACTCAAATTATTGTCCATTATTGTCATAATGAACCCTAGTTCCTGCCCATTGCAATTTATCTCGTAAAGTTTGATAAAAAGAATAGGTTTCTCTCAAAAGAATGAATTTCGCTTGGAAATTTGCCATTCTAACAATAACTTTTTGCCCAGGCCAAATTTTGGTAGCTAACGCGCCATCAGTCCATAGTTTAGTATTTACTTCATAGTCACCTAAAGACCAAACACTCACAATACTAGCAGGGGGCAAAATTAAAGAGCGACTCGAAAGACTAAGAGGACAAATAGGCGTAATCGCGATCGCTTCCATGCCCGAGTGTAAAATAGGGCCGCTTGCCGAGACAGTATATCCAGTAGATCCTGTAGGAGTGGCCACGATCAACCCATCCCCACTATATTGATCAACAAGTTGACCATCTACTTCCATCTCCAAAATTGACGTGGGCATCCGATCTTCACTGCCAGGTTTAATACACATTTCATTAAGGCAGAAAAAGGTTTCACTCACAGCAGTTAGATTCGCGATATCTGGTCCTTCATATAATCTTGCCTCTAGCATCATTCTTTTTTGAACTGCATAGATATCGGAGCGCAAGCGCTGCCACACATTTTGAGTATCCTTAAATAATTCAAAAGGTTCCGTTAAAAAACCAAGATGACCTCCAACATTCACAGCTAGAATCGGAATCTTTTCTGGCGCAAGATGTCTAGCCGCCGAGAGAATTGTGCCATCCCCTCCTAACACTATAGCGAGATCTATTTTAGTAGTGACAGAAGCCAAAAAAAC
Source organism: Xenococcus sp. PCC 7305 (assembly GCF_000332055.1). GTDB lineage: Bacteria > Cyanobacteriota > Cyanobacteriia > Cyanobacteriales > Xenococcaceae > Xenococcus. Next base: position 20,824 of record NZ_ALVZ01000120.1, read on the forward strand.
GGGATAAGGATTGTCCTTAACCCCGCTTGGGCCCAATAAAACCTTGCATTGAAGACCTTCAAGTTCTTGGGCACATTTTTCTGCCCACTGCTTACTACGACTGTGACCTGCTTTGTAAGCGATAATAACCTGCTTTAATTCCACGCTTTGTATCAAGTGAGATTTATAGTCCTTAGATTATTATGCTAGCGGGAGAGCAAAAAAAAATCTTCTTAGTTCATAAAATATCTTAGTTTTTTACAAATTATTACTGCTAAAAGCATCTAAACCATAAGCTAAGACTCTTTCTCCATGATCAGTCTCTTTGCCTGTTATTACTTTTGCTAATTCCTCAAAAGAGTTAGATTTTAAATTACGCTCGTGGATAGGTTTAGTTTGTTCTCCTCGGAAATATGCTTGAGTCCCGATAATTGAAGCCGCAACCCAACCAATGATTAAAACACTTACAAGAATAGTTACCATGATTATATTATTACCTTTTGTTTCTTTATGTAAATCAATGTAACAACTACTTGCAATAAATTACCATAAGTGATCGGTAGGGTTTTCCGTATCTGTTTTCAAGGCTATCATCCAATTTTTCCTCCGTTAGTCCTTGACTGCAGAATGATGAGAAAAAGCCATCAATTAGCGTAAACTCAAGCATTTATTAGGGGTAGAGAGTTCTAATTCCTGATTTTCTGATTATTCCGCAGGAAGATTTTCGATAAAGTTATTTACATCAACATAAAATTCGCCCTGAGAATAAAATGCTGTATCACTTTCGTTTAAAACAATGGTTTGACCACTAACACTACGACGAAAATTGACTAATTGAATTAGAACCTTTTCCGGATCTGTTTCAGAATTGAAAGTAATCAAAACATTTTGCTCAGGACATAGGCCGCCACGAAGTTGAGCTACACAAATCACTGGTAAATTGTTGACGACACCTGTCCGGATATACTTTAAACTTCCTGAGTCTAGAAAATTCTGAAAACGCTTGGAAACCTCCACACAACGTTTTTGAGGAGTCCATTGCTCAGAAAATTTGGTTTCCCATTCGACTAACTTCACTCTGCCTCTAGGAGTGTTCACAAAGGTATTCCATTGACCTTGAAGTTGAGCGCAATAGTAAGTATTATCGATGGATGCTTTGCTTTCTGGAGTAAAAGCGACTGCATTACCCAAGACAAAACCTAAACTTGTAATTATCCCCGCTAATAATTTCCCTTTCATTATGATCCTTGTAATATAGACACCACTTAGATGATTTTAGTATCAGTAATACTACGTAACTCAACTAAAATCTAAGTAAATATACGTAAGCTAAATCTCCGTATGACATTGATTGTAGCGAAAGTTGATTACAAAAAAGACAATGTCTTGACAAAAATTTTACAAAAATCACAAAAAACCTCATTCAATGTCAATTAATTCCCTAAAATACAATTTGAATCAAAAAAGCAACTTATTCGTGAATAGCTGTTGTAGTATGAAAATATCTTGAACATTAATGTATTATCTATTTAACTTAAATTAGGAGAAATAATGAAGCCTCTATTGCTATTTATATCAACCTTGACTCTATTCTCAATAATGGGAGACATCCCCGGTCATACGCAGAATAAAGAAGACGCCGAACAAGTAAGAACAACCAAAATCTGTAGAAACTGTGATCTTAGTGGAATTAATTTAACCAATGACGACTTGATTAGTGCTGTTCTGCCTGGCACAGACTTGAGCAGGGCAAGACTAGGACATGCAATCCTGATTAGTGCTTATCTACCCAACGCTGACTTGAGCGGTGCTACGCTGAGAAAAGCATATCTTCCAAGCGCTTACCTAATAGATGCAAATCTCACCGAAGCCAATCTAAGCAAAGCATATTTGAGTGACGCCAACCTCACAGGTGCCAATCTAACTGGAGCCAACCTGAGCAAAGCTGATTTAACTCGTGTAAACCTAACTGGAGCGGACTTAACTAATGCAATCCTTGATTCAGCGCTGATTTGCAACACAATAATGCCTGATGGCACAATTGACACTAGCGGGTGTAAGTGAACATAAAAAGGACATGTTAAAGCAAAAAGCCCTCTTCTCATTGATTGGAAGGGGGCTTTTTGTTGTTTTTTTGTTTGTTGATGGAATGATAAACCTGGCACTGAGCTATTTTTCCGGGGGGCTACCCCCCAAGTATCTTCGCCGCTGCAACGTTTCACTTTCGAGTTCGGGATGGAGTCGAAGTGGGGCCATTGCGCTACTAGCACCAGGAAAGCTTTTTGGGCTCCT
>NZ_ALVZ01000121.1 GCF_000332055.1 Xenococcus sp. PCC 7305
TGGCGTTGCTGAATCCAGATATGAATTCGTTTCGCGCAAAGGCGCAAAGACGCAAAGAAAGAAGCAAAGAAGATTAGTCCAAAATTCTTTCATGTTTTAAATCAGCAACGCCGAATTATTTATTGGAAGATACTGCAATCACCTCCTCAAAAACCCGCAACAAATTACCGCCCCAAATTTTACGAATATCAGACTCTGAGTAACCCCTAGCTAGCAATTCCTGAGTGATATTGGGCATCTCGGAAACATCATTAATCCCAATTAATCCCCCACCACCATCGAAATCAGAGCCAATGCCCACATGATCAATACCCATGATCTCTACCATATGATCCAGATGATCGATCACATCGGCAAGAGTTGGTTTATTTTCAGGGTATTGTTGATTTATTTCTCGATATTTAGCAAACAAGGCTTTACTTTCTTCTGGGCTTAATGTCCCTTGCGACCAGGCTGCTAATTCGGCTGACAGACTTTCGAGAGCTGCTTGGCGTTCAGGAGTTTGCTCCATTTCCTTAATAAAGTCGCCTAAAAAACAAAGCTGGACGACTCCACCATTTTTCTTGATTGCTCTGAGCAAATCATCATTCATGTTGCGAGGAACATCGCGAAGCGCACGAGCACTGGAATGAGAAGCAATGATTGGAGCCTTAGTCAATTCGATGACATCCCAGAAAGTATCATCATGAACATGGGAAACATCGATCATAATTCCCAAGCGGTTCATTTCCCTAACAACTTCTGCCCCCAAAGGGCTTAAACCACCCCATTCTTGCTGCTCATCGGTGGAAGAATCAGCTAAGTCGTTATTTTTGGTATGGGTCAAAGTAATGTATCGGATGCCGCGATCGAAGAAAAACTGTACATTCTCTAGATCTGTTCCCAGAGGATAGGCATTTTCCATTCCCAGAAAGATCGATTTTTTACCCAATTTCTCATTGCGATAGGCATCTTCTGGCCTCAAAGCGATCTCCACTTGATCTTGATTGTCCGCAACCAGCTTTTCAGTTAAATCTATTAGTTGATTAGCATGAGCTTTGGCTTGCTGGTTAGCTTCGCTGTTGCGCTCTCTTTGCACTGTAAAAATTGCCATGAAAACCGCATCCAATCCACCCTCTTCCATCCGCACCAGATCCCACTGGCCACTATCGGCTAAACCAGGCTCATTTCTAATACTGGGGTTAAATTCTGGATTTAAAAATTGACGTATTGGCCAATCAATATGACCATCAACGGTTAAGATGCGATCGTGAATCTCTGTTGGCTTTGCGGAGAGCGATCGCTCTGGAGTGCATCCCAGTAATGACAGTTCAGTCACCACTATCAATGAAATTAAGGTTTTACAGAAATTAAATCTCATTATTCTTATTTACCAGTACAATAAAAAGCTTAAAATATCCCAAGCCAAGAAGTAAACTAATTATTTAATGACTATGATATTCTGAGTTCTTGGTTCTTATTTTGCGATATTGGATCTGTTCCCCATTACATTAAGCTAATTATATATATTTATTATGAATAATAACTATCGTATCGAAAAAGACTCTATGGGAGAAAGGAAGATTCCTGCGAATGTCTATTATGGAATCCAGACTTTAAGAGCAACCGAAAACTTTCCCATTAGTGGCATTAAACCCCTCCCAACCTATGTTGATGCTTGCCTCTTGATTAAAAAAGCCACCGCGATCGCAAATGGGGAACTAGCATGCATTCCTCAAGATATTTCCGAGGCCGTAGTTCAAGCAACCGATGAAATCCTCAAGGGTGCTTTAAGAGAACAATTTGTAGTTGATGTTTATCAAGCGGGGGCCGGAACCTCCCACCATATGAATGTTAATGAGGTTTTAGCTAACCGTGCTTTAGAAATTTTGGGAGATGACAAAGGCAATTATAAAAAAGTGAGTCCCAACGATCATGTCAACTATGGTCAGTCAACTAATGATGTTATTCCCACGGCAATTCGCATCGGTTCCTTATTGGCATTGGAACATAGTTTATATCCGGCATTGAATAAGGCGATCGCGACTTTGGCGGATAAGGCAACTCAATTTCAAGATATTGTCAAATCTGGACGCACTCATATGCAAGATGCGGTGCCTGTTAGATTGGGAGAAGGGTTTCGCGCCTGGGAAAATATATTACAAGCTCATAAAGATAGAATAACTCAAGCTGAAACCGACTTATATGCCTTAGGTTTAGGGGGCAGTGCCACCGGAACAGGACTAAACACTCATCCCCAATATCGTCATCGGGTTGCCGAACTATTGTCCGAACTAATTGGAAAACCTTTGGTAACTGCCAATCATCTGATGGCTGCAATGCAGAGTATGTCACCCTTTGTCAGTGTTTCTAGTGCCCTACGCAACCTCGCTCAAGATTTAGTCAAAATATCCCATGATTTACGCCTGATGGATTCTGGCCCGCAAACAGGTTTCAAAGAAATTCAATTGCCTGCGGTGCAACCTGGTTCATCGATTATGCCAGGAAAATATAACCCTGTAATGGCAGAAATGACTTCAATGGTCTGTTTTCAAGTCATGGGCTATGACAATGCGATCGCCTTTGCTGCCCAAGCAGGACAATTAGAACTAAACGTCATGATGCCTTTGATTGCCTATGATCTAATTCATAGTATTGAGATTTTGGGCAATACCATCGAAGCTTTGACCACCAAATGTCTAGCGGGAATCACAGCCAGACGCGATCGCTGTTTGGGTTATGCCGAAGGGAGTTTAGCCCTAGTAACAGCTTTAAATAATCATATTGGTTATTTGAATGCTGCCGATGTTGCCAAAGAATCCTTAGAAACAGGGAAATCGATTCGCGAGATTGTATTGGAAAAAAATCTGATGAGTGAGTCGGAATTAGCTCGGGTTTTGGACTTAAAAAATATGAGCAAAATTATTGAATAGTTCAAGTTGTCAAGAAGTTAATAACCACTTGAAAAAATCTCCGTAGTTTCCTCACAAGTTCCTCAGAATTTTAGTTTACTTTGTGACTAAGACTACAGATTAGTCTGTAATACCACCCTCAAAAAAGTATTACATAACCTAATAGGTTAGGAGGTCAATGATGGCGATTACTCGATGGCAACCTTTTCGAGAGTTAAGTACTATTAGACAACAATTGGATCGTCTGTTTGAAGATATGGCGTCTGGCGATCATGATTGGCTAGGGATTCCTAGCAGTATGGGCATCTGGTTTCCCGCAGTCGAAATTAAAGAAACTGACAAGGAATTGATTTTAAAAGCTGAAATTCCCGGTATGGATGCCCAGGATCTTGAAGTTGAAGTAACAGAAGATCAAGTTACTCTTTCTGGTGAACATAAAGAAGAAAGCAATCACGAAGAAAAGGATAAAAATTTCTTCCGTTCTGAATTTCACTATGGAGAGTTTAAACGGGTCGTCCCTTTGCCAATGCTCATTAAAACCGACAAAATTCAATCTGATTTCCAAAATGGTGTCTTGACCCTCACCATGCCAAAAATGGAAAATTCACCGAAAAAAGTTGTCAAAGTCAATGTGACAAATAACTCGAAGTAAAAAAAAGTCAAGCAGTAACGGGTTTATAGAACCTAGTAGTTCTCCAGAAAAAAGTTCTGATAGGTTTGAGTGGGTCATGGGGAATTAGGACAATAGGGAGTTGGGGAGAATGTTTACCTGTTATTGGCCTTTCATGATTCACTTGGTGGACTACTAGTTTTCAGTGTTTACTTTTTTGATCTGCGCTTTGAATCCCAAAGAAGTTTCTTGACAGATTGGCGCTTTTTTGTAGTTTAGCGAGGTGTAATATGTTGCAAACGAGTTATTGCATAGATGAGATTAAAAAAGAAGCTCGTCAATTGGTCGAATGTGGTGTTGTCGATGGTCAACAACCAATTTGGGTTCTCTGTGAATTTATTGCCCCGGGGGAATGTATTGAGATGGAAAATGAAATCGAGCAAAACCACTATCTTTTGAGAGCGCATATTGCCGATCTGATTGACCAAGAAGACAGATAAGAGAGGTTCGTATGGAAAGTTTTGATTATGTCATTTTGGGTGCTGGGTTGGGTGGCCTATCTGCTGGGGCTTGTTTAACTCGTCAAGGATATCGGGTTGTTGTACTAGAACAACATTACTTGCCTGGTGGCTGTTGCCATACTTTTGATTATGGCGATTATAGTTTTTGTGCCGATGTTCACTATATTTATCAATGTGGCAAAGGCGAAACGGTCAATCAATTTTTGAATTATCTAGAGCGCAATGTTCCGTTTAATTCTCTCGATCCTGACTGTATTGATCGCATAATTGCACCAGGAATTGATTTTAAGATTCCTTTGGGCTGGGAAAATTTACGCGATCGCCTATTAAACACTTTCCCAGAAGAAAGAGCAGGAATTAATTATTACTGCGACGAAATAAAACAATTACATGACAACTTGCATAAATTCAATGAAGAATTTCACTGGTTTGATCTCAATTGGTCAGATTGGTTATTTCTTCCCAAGCATTGGAATATATTTGCCAAAAGGAATTGGACTTTACAAACACTTTATGACCGTGCCCAACTATCGCCCCAGCTGCAGACAATCTTAGCCGGTCAAAGTGGCGATTATGGTTTGCCACCTCAGGACATCGCTCTAATGTCTCATGCCTCTTTAGTTGGGGACTATGCCGATGGGGCCTATTATCCTCAGCATCACTTTAAACATTTGGTAGATGAGATTGTGGCCTCAATTACAGTTGGCGGTGGTCTGGTTAAATATTCATCACCAGTGCAAAATATCAATATTGAAAATCACCAAGTCACAGACGTCATGGCGGGTAACCAACTTTACCATGCGACAAGAGCTTATATTAGCGATCTCGACCCAAAATTAACTGTCAATTTGATGTCAGATTCAGGAGCCTTAAGTAAAGAAGAATTGCATCGTCTGACTGACTATGAATATTCTGCCAGCGCGTTCAATATTTATCTCGGCCTGGACTCTTCCTTTAAGCCAGAATCCTACGGCATTGGCAACTGGAATATTTGGTATTACCCCAATGGAGATCTCAATCAGGCTTATCAACAACAATTTGCTGGACAGTTAGACAAACCCTGGATTTTCTTGTCTTGTCCAACTCTAAAATCTCGCGAACCCGGCATGGCTCCCTCGGGAAATCATGTTCTGGAAATAACGACTGTTTGTCCTTACGAATCTTTTAAAGACTTCTATGAAAATGATATGCAAGCTTACAAAGCAAAAAAACGAGAAGTATATCAACAATTAATGGCTAGTGTGCGAGATTTGATTCCCGATATTGATCAATACATTCGCATGAAGATTTTCGGGACTCCGACTACGAGCGAATACTATCTAGGACAACCTGAAGGCAATATGTATGGGGCGAACTTGATTCCAAAACAAGTTGGGTTAAATCGTTTAGGATTTAAAACCGAATTACCAAATTTGTTTTTGGTTGGTGCTACTGCTGGCTATCCTGGAGTGCCAGGAGTCATCGGCAACGGTATGGATCTTGTAGAAATGATCACAGGAAAATCTATTCGACAATCTACTAAACATTTAGCATTGACCATCAACCAATGAATTCAAAAGCTCAGCTAGGTTACCAAGTTAAGATAATTTCTTTGTGGACAGTTTTTCTATTGGGTACAGTATTTCATACTCAACTGGCTTTGATGCCTCTATTTCATGGTCTTGATGTGGCAATGGTCGCTCATCAGCATGATGCTGACCCTTCTTCTCCCATAACGGAAATTGCGCCTGTTTTATGGGGTATGCTCGCTTTTTTTGCTATCCCGATGATGGCGATCGTTGTCACGGCCTTTAGTACGTCTCAGCGTTATCGACTGTGTCATTTTTGGTTAACCATGATTTATACAGTTTTGAATTTTCTCCATGTAGTTCTCGATTTATTTGTTGAGCCATTATTTTGGTATCAAATTGCTCTGATGACATTTTTGTTTTGTCTAGGGATTTTGCTAAATTTCACTGCTTACCGATGGATGCGAATTGATTGGTATCACCAGCGAATATAAAATTTTTAATTCCAATAAATATAATTACAACTGCTCTAAACAATCTTTCAACGAATAAGCAACTTGCTGTTGTTCTGCAAAAGTAATACCAGGAAACATCGGTAAAGATAAAACTTCTTGTGCCGCTTGTTCTGTCCTGGGCAAGATTCCCCTGTCATAACCCAAGTCCTGATAAACAGGTTGCAAATGGAGAGGAAGAGGATAATAAACCATAGAAATCACTCCTTTCTCTTGTAGTTTATTGCGAAGAACATCGCGAGTTATGGAAGAATCAGAATTGCGATTGGGGATACGAATCGTATATTGATTCCAGACAGCAAAACTTCCTGGCACTTCTTGCGGTAATTTAATATTGGGAACATTTTCTAATAGTTGGGTATAATTATTGGCAGCAAATCTGCGTTGTCCGTTCCAGCTATCTAGATGGCGCAATTTAATGTCTAAAATCGCAGCCTGAATGCTATCAAGCCTACTGTTAAGTCCGGTTAAATCATGACGGTAGGTGACTTTTGCCCCTGCCCCGCGGACTAGTCCATGTTCTCGCAATAGTCTTATTTGATCTGCGATCGCCCAATCATCAGTAGTTACAGCTCCGCCATCACCACAACCTCCCAGATTTTTTGTCGGGAAGAAACTAAAACAACCCACACCAATACTACCGACTTTCGTCCCATTCCAGGCTGCTCCCGTTGCCTGGGCACAATCTTCAATTACAGGAATCTGATGCTTGTTTGCGATCGCCATCAAATCATCCATATTTACAGGTTGCCCAAACAAGTGAACCGCAATGATTGCCTTCGTATGCTCTGTAATCGCTGCGGCAACCTGCTGAAGATCAAAATTAAAACCATTGACTTCGAGATCAACAAAGATTGGTTTGGCCCCCACACGAACAATGACCTCACTAGTGGCGATAAAAGTAAACGCTGTGGTGATAACTTCATCCCCTTCCCCTACATTCAAAGCTCTTAATGCCATGTAGAGAGCATCTGTTCCAGAATTACAACCAATGCCATGACTAACACCAAGATATCCCGCAAAATTCTGTTCAAAATCTGTGACCGCTGTACCACCAATATACCTACCAGAGCGGAAAACCTTTATCACTTGGGATTCGATCTCTTGGTCAATGATCTTGTGCTGTCTAGTTAAATCGACAGGGGGGATATTCTTCACTCTTTTGTACCAAAAATTAACACCAGAATCAGCCTTGAGCTGTAAGCTACATCTTAAAATAACGTTATCGTGAATATAACAGTTTTCGCTTTTCCAATGGGAAAAAATTAGAATTTTGAGAACGGATATCAACACTAATTGGCAAATAAGTATTTAATATATCATTATATATGTCATTAACAATTCATTATTTAGTTACATCCAATACATTTTTGTAAAGTTTACAGATTTAAATCAGATTGAGACGTGATAATTCTGTAACAGTGAGAACATAGTTCTCAGAATCCATTCGATCAAGAATGATTCTAGGCTAATACCAATAGATATAAAGGAGTGATATTTATGCCTGAGACCTCTCAAGAAGTCTTGAAAATGATTCAAGATCAGAATATAGAACTAATTGATCTTAAATTTGTAGATTTATTTGGTATTTGGCAACATTGTACATTTCATCGCAGCCTCATTGATGAAGATGCTTTCACTGAAGGTGTAGCTTTTGACGGTTCAAGTATCCGTGGGTGGAAGGCAATTAATGCTTCCGACATGGCAATGGTGCCCGATCCCAAAACTGCTTGGATCGATCCTTTCATGGAAATACCAACTCTTAGCATGATTTGTTCGATCAAAGAACCTCGTACAGGGGAATGGTACGATCGCGATCCTCGTTCCCTAGCTCAGAAAGCTGTGGAATACCTCCAAAGCTCTGGCCTTGGTGACACTGTATTTTGTGGACCAGAACCAGAGTTTTTTATTTTTGATGATATTCGCTTTGGTCAAGAAGAATACGAAGGGTTCTATCATATCGATTCTGTCGAAGGTATTTGGAACTCTGGCAAGAAAGAAGAAGGCGGTAACCTAGGCTATAAGATTGAGCACAAACGCGGTTATTTCCCCGTTGCCCCTTCAGATACCCTCCAGGATATCCGTAGTGAAATGCTGCTAACTATGGGCAAATGTGGTGTTCCCATCGAAAAACATCACCATGAAGTAGCATCTGGTGGACAAAATGAATTGGGTATCAAATTCTCCAACCTAGTATCGGCTGCTGATTTTGTGCAAACCTATAAGTATGTAGTAAAAAATGTAGCGAAAAAACATGGTAAAACTGCTACTTTTATGCCCAAACCCTTATTTAATGATAACGGCACTGGGATGCACACTCATATGTCGATCTGGAAAGATGGTCAACCTCTATTCTTTGGGGATAAATATGCAGATCTTAGTCAAACAGCATTATATTTCATTGGCGGGATCTTAAAACATGCTGGTGCTATCCTGGCCTTTACCAATCCTTCAGCCAATTCTTACAAACGTCTAGTTCCAGGTTTTGAGGCCCCAGTCAACTTGGCCTATTCCCAAGGGAACCGTTCTGCCTCAGTGCGTATTCCTTTGAGCGGTGACAATCCCAAAGCTAAGCGTTTTGAGTTCCGTTGCCCAGATCCGACTGCTAACCCTTATCTGGCATTCTCGGCAATGTTGTTGGCCGGAATTGATGGGGTGAAAAACCAAATTGATCCAGGAGAGCCTCTAGATGTCGATATTTATGAACTGTCCCCTGAGGAATTGAGCAAAATCCCCTCGACCCCTGGCTCCCTTGAAGGTGCCTTAGATGCCCTACAACAGGATTCTGCTTTCTTGACTGATTCTGGGGTATTTAGCGAAGACTTCATTCAAAACTGGATTGAGTACAAGATAGATGCTGAGGTCAACCCTTTGCGTCTACGTCCTCACCCCTACGAATTCGCCCTTTACTACGACTGTTAATAGCAGTTTATCTCAGTGCAAAAGCCCTCAAAGAAGCTAAAAATATTTTCTTTGGTGGCTTTTTTCCTTGGCAAATCATTTTTTGGTCGTGAATTATACCAAATTTTCGGGGAAAATTCAGTTCAATACTTTACAGAAAAAGATTCAGTAAACATACAAACTGGGGAAAATTTAATTTCTTAGTGTAACCATTAAAGTTACAGAATCGACATACTTTTTTATCTTAGCTAAAGAAATAGATGAATTCAAAACTGTTTCCAAAAATGGAAAACTCTCGCGGGATTCAATATCCCAGATTCTTAAGGTCAATCTTCAAGAATTTCTCAACTTCTTGGCTTGCTTGTATTCCCCTAGTAGCAGTTATCACTGTGGTTTGGAGTACAGCAGCCCATGCCCAGCTTTATGATGACCCAGTCGCTGCAAATCCTGAGCAATTTCAGCTTGTATTAGACTCTATTTTTCTGCTTTTTTGTTCTGTTCTAGTAATCTTCATGAATGCTGGATTCGGGATGTTGGAGACCGGGTTTTGTCGTCAGAAAAATGCTGTTAACATTCTGTCAAAAAACTTAATCGTTTTTGCGATCGCAACTATTGCTTATTGGGCGATCGGTTATGGCTTAATGTACGGGGAAGGAAGTGCTTTTATTGGCACATCCGGTTTCTTCTTTGCCGGTGATGGTACGCCCTATGGAGATGGCAATTACCCCGACGCGGTGCCCGCATCCATTTCTTTCTTGTTCCAGGTTGCTTTTGCGGCGACAGCTGCCACCATCGTTTCTGGAGCGGTAGCAGAAAGAATCAAATATGATGCTTTCCTCGTTTTTAGTTTCCTTCTTGTGGCAATTTCTTATCCCATAACAGGTCATTGGGTTTGGGATGGCGGTTGGTTAAGTGAAATGGGCTTTTCCGACTTTGCTGGTTCTACCGTAGTTCACTCCGTTGGGGGTTGGGCCGCCCTAGCTGGTGCTGCTATTCTTGGGCCCAGACTTGGTAAATACCAAGAGGGGAGAACTAGTGCCTTACCTGGTCACAATATGGGTTTTGCAACCTTAGGTTGTTTAATTCTCTGGATTGGCTGGTTTGGTTTTAATCCTGGTTCTGAGCTAGCAGCCACTGCCAACGTACCTCATATTGCGGTAACGACTAACCTCGCAGCTGCTGCTGGGGGTATTACCTCAACTCTTACTACTTGGACTAAAGATGGTAAACCCGATCTTTCTATGACCATTAACGGTATCCTTGCTGGTTTAGTCGGTATTACTGCTGGTTGTGCTGATGTAGACATGTGGGAAGCTGTTGTGATCGGTGCGATCGCTGGTGTGATTGTAGTATTCTCTGTTTCCTTCTTTGATTCAATTAAGATTGATGACCCTGTTGGGGCAACTTCAGTTCACTTGGTTTGCGGTATTTGGGGAACTCTTGCAGTCGGCATTTTCGGTACTGGTAACTTTATTACTCAATTGATTGGGATTATCGCTATCGGTGCTTTCACTCTGATCTTTAGTGGCGTTGTTTGGTCTATTCTGAAAGCAACAATAGGAATTCGCGTTCACCGAGAAGAAGAAATGCAAGGTCTAGATATTAGTGAACATGGCATGGAGGCTTACAGTGGCTTTGTCAAAGAAGCAGATATTCTTAGTGGCGGTGCTGGAATACCTAGTAGTGCATCAATAAACGAATAGCAAAGAATATTTCATTTCTAGGTATAGCTTTTGTATCTCAGGAAAATAATATTTGATTAAAATCAAGCTATTGCGATCGCGAAATGCCAGGTTTTGCCTGAGCGCGATCACGATAGCTTTTTTTTCTGGACAACAGATACAATTAAGGACGAATACTAGTTACTAGTTATTGGAAAATTTCTCACGGTGCGCGGTTCCGACCATTCTCTAAACCGAACAACTCCGTACTTCATCCGAGCGCGAATTGCTATAAATTGATGACTTATACAACTCAAGACTTGATAGAAATACTCGATCGCGAATTAAAAGCTAGTTGGAAAGGTAAACGGATTGTGCTCTCATCACGAGAGAGAATCAACGATCCTGTGGTCTCAAAATTATTGGATATGAAGCAAGTGAGTAAAGTGTTTGCTTATCAGGATTTTCGCAATCAAGTACATCAATATCAAAAACAACACCATGTATCAGGAATTATTTGGCGTAATTGTCATTTTAAGGAGCAAACTATCTGTTTTCCGGAAATATACAACCAATTAATTCCCATCGAAGCAGACAAACAAGTTTTAATTCAGGCAAAAGACTCCATAATCAATTTTTGGCAAGAAGTGACCTCGGGAATGAAGTTTTGGTTAGCCAATACACCAGGGCAAGTTGAGGAAGCAGGAATGGAGAGAGAGGAACTAGAAAATGTAGCAGATGGGGGTAAAACTACTCATCACTTGAAGATTAGTTCAGAATATGTCGATAAATTAATTCGACAAGCAGAATGGGTAGAAGTTGACGCGGCTCGCACAGAAATATATCTTGGTTTATGCTGGGGCGACCCTTTGGAGTATCGCTATCAATGGGCAAAACCAAAGTCAGGTTGCGATCGCGTTATTGCTTCCCCAACCATACCCAGTTCGATCAAAATTTAGCTCACAATAGTTTTTTTATTAGGAGAAATATTTATGCCCCAACAAGAGGCTGTAGGCGTCATTCAAACCTTGGGCTTTCCCGCAGTGCTAGCTGCTGCTGATGCTATGCTCAAAGGCGGCAGAGTAACTTTAGTCTATTTTGACAAAGCAGAAAGCGGCAATTTTGCGATCGCAATTCGTGGAGGAATTTCTGAGGTTAGACCAGCGATGGAAGCCGGCTTAATCGCAGCGGAAAATACTTTTGGGGGAAAAGTAACAACCCATTATACTGTGCCCAATCCCCCCGAAAATGTCGTTGCCGTTTTACCAATTGAATATACAGAAGCCGTAGAGCAATTTCGTTTTTAATTTGTTCTTAATTCCTTCTTAAGCTAATGGATCTATTCCAAAAGGTATCACTAGCGTCTAAAATTAGAACTTGTAATATTACAGTTGATTTTACATTAATTTAAACTCATACTCATAACTAAAGGAGATAATTTATGCCATCGCAATCTGCAGTTGGATCTATTGAAACAAAAGGCTTTCCCGGCATACTTGCCGCCGCAGATGCTATGGTGAAAGCAGGCAGAGTAACTCTTGTGGGATATATTAGAGTAGGTAGTGCGCGCTTTAATGTTAATATTCGCGGAGATGTTTCCGAAGTTAAAACTGCTATGGATGCGGGAATTGAAGCAGTAAAAAAAGCGGAAGGGGCCACTCTAGAATCTTGGGTTATCATTCCTCGTCCCCACGAAAATGTAGTTGCTGTCTTACCTATTGACTATAGCGAAGAAGTTGAAATCTATCGTGAAAGAGTAGAAGGAAGAGGGGTTCTACCTATTGCTAATAGCAATTAACCAAGAGGATTTTCAAAACAATAGATGTAAAAATTATATATAGCAATCTTAAAGGCAGGGAATTTGATTTTATAGATCAAGGAGTTTCCTGTCTTTTCTTTGGCTAAAACTGCTCTTACTGACAGCTAGTAATTGTTGACCATAGAGATGGAACTTTGATAGTATCGCTTTATACTATAGAATAAGATGCTGTTTAAGCCTCAAAGGCTTTACATAGAGAAGAAATTTTAAAAAAATCCAAAGTAATGCACAATAGTTTCTTTGATAATTCATTAGATGAAAAAAGCATTAAACAGCGTATTCGTGAATTGAGTAAAGGCAAAATTGGATTTTATAGCATTGGTCTCTATCCAGGTTCTCTTGCTTACAATTCAGCAATGCAAAACAGTGAAAAGTCTTTGTTGCTAGCTCCCCGTCCTGGTAGACAATTAATGGGCGCATTCTCAGCAGAAGCCATCAAAGGTATGGACTCTAAACATGTGGCGACAATGCATCGGATGGCTTGCCACAAAAAAAAGGGTAAATCAGTGCCCAACACCTTAGAATATCTGATTAGTAAATGTGAATTGGTGATTTTGACTGCCAATAGTAAATATATCGAAGAGGATTTAGTTGAAGCTTGCAATATTAGAAGGCAACTAAATCGAAACAATGTGGTTTTTGGTTGTCTTGCTGGGTCTTATAGTCATGACAAGGATAAAAATGATTCCTATGTGCTATGTGAAAAGAACCTCAATTTAGGCTTTTTCTCCGGTTTTCACCGCCATGGGGCATTGCGTGATCCTCTTGATAGCTTTACGGCCAATTTTTGTCACCCCAATGGCTTAACCGCATTAATAGGGGCCTATATGTTGAATAAACTATCCCCCAATATTCAGGTTTCACCTGGTATTCATAATGTTGAAGCACAATATATTAAAGCTGCCAAAAACATGGCATCGATCTTTGCGGGATTTGGGTATGAATATCATCAACAAAACCCAGGTATTCTGCCTACTTTACTGACCTTATTGCTCAATCAATGTCTGGATCAAGCAGCAACCGTTTCTATGTTGAGAAAAGATCGTCAAAAACTTTATTCTCAGCAAACCGTCGCTTTGACTGAACTAGGATATGGCGTTCCAAGTATTGAAGCAACTCTTAATAGAGGAGGTTATAGAGAGAGGGTTAGAGACCATACTTTTGCCCAGTTGACAGCGATGGTAGCTGATGTGCGAGGCAGTATGATGCTTCCAGTGTCTGGGAAACCAACTCGCAACTTTCAAGCTGGGCAAGAATTAGCGAGGGGGATTATTAAACATGGTCGTTGTCCTTTGAGTATTGAAGAGTTTGAGCAATGGTGTGAAGATGCTGGATTGAACAAAGGTGCCTTAGAAGGATTAAAAGCTTTGAGGTATTGGCCCCAAATTGAGGCCAAATATTCTATTCAAATCCATGATGCAACTATGGTAAATCTTCTTTATAAAGTTTTATATGGTAACAGCAAAGAAAGAGATTTTGCTTTTGAGGTCATCACCAAGAGTCGTCAATTATCAAACTATTGCCAAGAATCAGTGCGCCCAGCTAATAATCGAAAATATGTAGATGCACTTAATAATATTGATCGACCTGATGCTCTCGAATTAATTTCTAATGCAATTGTGGCGGACAATGCGAGGAAAGCTATTCTTGATGAGGATGCGATCGAGGAAAGAGAAGTTAAACCAGATGATCCTGCTTATTTACAAGTGATGGATTGTATCGAACAAGGCTAGTGTCGCTGCGCAGAAGTCAAGAGTTAACAGTTAAAATCTTAATCTTATTTTTTAATTGATAAATTACTAAGAATAATCATTAACACGACTTGGCAATTTTATGGTCTAGTCAGGACTGGTGTTAGGTTTTAGGTAGTAGGTTTTAGGTAAAAAAAGTCATCTTTTGATTTAGATTGGAGAATATTTTGGATATAAAGAATTTTTATGTCTATCATTGCTGGATTCATCATTTTTCCGGATTTCCCTAACACCTAACACCTTTTACTCGCAATTAACTTAATTTTGCCAAGTCGTGTCATTAATCCAAAAAGATCGTGTATTGCCAAGCTTTACGCGATCACTTTAGTCAAATAAATGTTCAATGTTCAAAGATATTTATGAACATCAATATCTAACTTAGTTCCCAATTTTAAGAGAGATTTTATTTTACTAGTATCCCAACGACAAGCAAAATTTGTAACTAAACAACCAGGTATTATTGTCTGTTGTAAACATTGAGCATAAACCTCCTGAGCGCGAGCCAAAGAAACGTCTAACTCTAATTGATTTGTAATCGCGATCGCGTTTTCCAATCTAGCAACATCTTCTTCTAAGGTTGCGGGATTTTTATCATAAAGAAGTTGCTCTAACCAACTAAAAATTAATTGTTCTAAAATTCTCTTGGCATCATTAGTATTTAATTGGCAATTAAGATGGTTGGCTTCAATCACAATTTCTTTTAATTCCGCCAAATAGTTTTCGACTTCTTGCGGTTGCTCCTGTAACTTTTTGATCTCGGCAATTGCCGCAGCAAAACGTGCAGACAAAGCCACTTCTGCCGCAACTTTTACTTCTTGGGGAACGGGTAAACCTTCTCTTTGAAAGGCCACTAAAATACTATAATTTTCCCGGTAAACCTGAGTATAGAGTTGATCGAGATGCTTCTTGGTATCCGATGTTAATTGATTCATAATGCGATGTCTTTCCTGCCCGAAAATATCTTGCAAGTTAAAACTGAGATCGCCAAAAAGCCGATTCAGCACCAAAATTATTTGAACAGTACTAGCTTCTTGTAAGACATCGAACAATTGTTTTTTTACCTGAGTATAGTCAAGACGACTAGAGAAGGGTTTAATACAACAGTGGAAATCCCAACCTCCTAGATGTAAGGCGGCAAAAACGAAATGTTTGCTTTCCCAAGTGATCTCCGAAGTTAAGCGAACCTGACCGACAACTAGGCTCAAGGTACCCATGGATTGTTTTTGGCAATCAAATTGTTCGCTGTGGTAACAATAAATCTTCTGTTCGGGCAAATAGTTTTTGAACAGAGAATTAATAGCGTAATGAGCGGCTACTTGCTCAAGAGTTACTTGACTAGGAATTACAGAGCGGCGATAAACTTCACCGCCATTGCCAAAGAGCTTGACATTGCTGGGGGCCAGACTGAGGCGATCGATAAATTCTGTTTCTAAATGGATTCCGGCCACTGCTCCTGCCAACTCGATCGCACGAGAGGCATAACGCAGGATTTGAGTTCCTTCAGGGCGAGAAATTTCTTCAAAAAACCAACCGCAGCTTGTGTACATCAATAGAGCATGACGCTGCATTTCCAAAAGTCGCAGCGCATCAATCTTTTCTTCGGCTGTTAATTCATGATTTTGCTGATCGATTAAAAACTCATTTACTTGAGTTGAAGAGCGATCGCGTATTACTTGAATATATTCATCCCTAGCCAGCCAAGGATCACGAAATAATTTACTTCCTGCTGTTTCATAAACTGTAATCAGCTGATCTCGTAGCCAATCCAAAGATTCTCTAAGGGGCTTGCGCCATTTTTGGTTCCACAACCCACCGCCACCACAGCCACAATCAGCCTGCCAGCGATCCACGCCATGGGAACAACTCCAGGAAGTTACTGGTTTGAGGACAACTTCCCAAGTTGGTTCACTGAGACTAAGATAATGAGCATAATTAGTGACCTGCCAACCACGGGCCGCAAAGATTGTGGAAAAAGCATAGGCCAGACATTTTTCCGTAGCACCTTTATGATGACCAAAGGTTTCCCCATCTGTTGCTACATTAATTAGTTGAGAAGGGCGATTATCTCCTTTAATAGCTTGTCCCAATCTTCCCGCTAAATTGTCTGCTGTCTCCAAGACATCATTAAATCCCATATCTCTCGAAATCGGACCATCATAAAAGAAAATGTCAATATATCTGCCGTCTGGGATGAAACAACGATAGGGGCGAGTGGGATCAATTTGAGAACCTGCGACTTTATGCCATTGAGACTCCGAATCATCACTTGGATCCTGGGGTATCGGACGACAGCTTTCTGCTTGAGAAGGTGCGAGGATGATAAACCGAATTTCTTCATCGATCAGGGCTTCAAGGGTTTCTGCATCTACTGCGGTTTCTGCTAACCACATGCCCTCAGCTTCTCTTTTAAAGCGAGAATAAAAGTCCTCTTTGCCCCAGCGAATTTGCGTATATTTATCGCGCTTATTAGCTAAAGGTAAGATTATATGATTATAAACTTGAGCGATCGCGTTGCCATGACCATTAAGTCTTTCTCGGCTTAGGTGATCCGCGTCAATAATGCGTTGATAAACTTCTGGGTCATACTGTTCCAACCATGACATCAAGGTTGCCCCAATATTAAAACTTAGATACTCAAAATTATTAACAATCCCAATCAACTGTTGTCGATCATTAAGAATTCTCGCAAAAGCATTGGGACGATAACATTCGTGATGAATCCTTTCATTCCAATCATGATAAGGTTGGGCACTCGGTTGTCTTTCAATAGTATTTAAGTAAGGATTTTCCCGAGGAGGCTGATAAAAATGACCATGAATAGTGACATATACACCCCGTGCGGTTTTAATGGGGTCAACAATATGGGGTTGCTGTGGAGTAGGTTTTTTGGGAGCGGACACCATGAGTACTTATACCTAAAATAATTTTATTTTTAAATTGCTTACTAACGCACCGATATTTATGCACTTTATATTTAAGCTTAACTAATTAATTTTTTAGAATTTTGTTAGGGGAATTTAAGAAAATATCCCTTAGAATCGCCCCTTGCTCCTGATTGTCTCGCTAGGCGGGACTGTTTTCAAAAGATATGCTAAATTTCCAAATCCACACTGATAGCGATGTTCCTGCCTCAAAACAATTGTTTGCCCAAATTCAATTTGCGATCGCGTCTGGACAATATCCCACGGGTCATCGTTTACCTAGCACCAGACAGTTAGCAATGATTACAGGATTGCATCGTAATACTATTAGCAAGGTATACCAAAATTTAGAAGAAAAAGGACTAGTCGAATCCGTTGCCGGCTCAGGGATTTATGTAAAAAATCCCGAACTAGAAACCACAATAGATTCGCCAACTGGTGCTAATAGTAATTTGATTCAAGAAACCATTGATAATCTTTTAGAACAAGGTTGTAACTTAACAGAAATTAGAGAATTATTGATTGAAGAAATCGATTGGCGTTTGCGTTGCCAGGAAAAAGTAATTATCACAGTTCCCCGGCGGGACCTAAGTGCAGGAGAGATCATGCATCAAGAATTGACTGAGTCTTTAAAAATATCTGTAGATTTAGTTACTTTAGAAAAACTTTCTGAACTACTAGAAGAGACCAATTTTGGGACTTTAATTACTAACCGTTATTTTCTCAAAGAAGTGTTAGAAATTGTGCCCGCCAATTCTTTCCGAATTATCCCCGTTGATATTTACGATTACAGTAAAGAGTTAGCAATGATCAAGAAATTGCCATCACAAGCTCGTTTAGGAATAGTTAGTCTTAGTGAATCAACTCTTAAGATTGCCGAAAGTATTGTCAGAAGCCAAAGAGGAGAGGATATTCTCGTCCTAACTGCACCTCAGCGCGATCGCAACAGATTAATGACAGTCATTCGTAATGCCCATACCATAATCACTGGTCCTTCTAGTTATGATTCAGTGAAAGAAGCACTCGCTTCTGTCAAGGCAGACTTAATTCGCCTGCCTGAAATTATTTGTAGTGACAAATACATTAGTCCTAAATCAATTAGTTTGCTAAAAAAAGAACTATTGCATTGAACATTTGTTTGGGGATAAGGTCTTAATCCTAAATCCGATTATCAAAAACAACTTAATTATCTTTCAAAAATTTATAGTGTAAGAATATTTCTTGGTCAATTTGCTTAACTTCTAGTAATTGCAGTTTCCTTCCTTGAGATTGTAAAAAGCCAATTCCTCCTACGGGAGTAGGTGAGTTTCTGCCGCCAAAAATTATCGGACAAACGGTTAACCACAATTCATCGATTAAATCGAAAGCAAGTAACGAGGCGACTAATTCGCCTCCACCCAGAACTGCCAGGCTCTCAATGCCCAATTGTTGTAACTGAGGCAAGATTTCTCGCCAATCAAAAGAATTGGTTTCAGGAAGAAACTTGCCAATTATCACTCGCTCAAAAAGAGAGTTAACTCCTCCGAGATCTCGACTGTTAACTCTTGGGTCTTGACTTAATTCGCTAACTAATTCTTTAGATCTGCCTTCGCAAGTTATTCGCCAACGGGGAATTTTTTGCTGAAAAAACCTCTCTTTATCGTCAAGATTTTCTGAGGCTGAAACCAGGATATGAACAGGTTGTAAAGGTTTTATAAATTCTTGTCTTTGCTGTAATAAATTCGGATTAGTAATTGGTAGACTACTCCCGTAGGCTCGCAACGTTCCTGCGCCGAAAATTACACCATCAACCAAGGCTATTTGTGATTCAAGATGTGCTTTGTCCGCATTCGAAGCAAATCTAGCGGCGGTTTTTGCTCTGTCAGCAATTTTGCCATCTGCTGTCATCGCCAGAATAACGGTTGTTTTAGGGCGCTTTTTGTTGTCAGGATTTACAGACATTTAAATTATTGACAGAGCTGATTCTGTAACAATAGATATCATGAACTTAGGGTGGATCAATGTACGATAGAGAGCTGCATAATTATGTCATTGGGTAAGCCATCATCATTTCGTCGTATTCTCTTGTCACGCTTATTTTTTTTAAGTGTACCGATATTGTTGACAGGGGTTTACATAACCTATAGTAAGGCTCGCTCCACCTTTATGGAGAGTGCAAGGCAAAATTTAACTGAGAGTGCAATTCGTAAAGGCGAAAGCATTCGACAATCTGTTAATGAGGTTTACGCTAATTTGATTATTGCTAGTGATCTAGAAATCTTAAAATCTGATTCGGCTACGAACACATTAATTGTAATCTCCCGTCTCACACAAATTTTGCCGGAGAGTATTCTTTGTGTTCACCTCAACGATCCTAAATCATTAAAGATAATTGCCAGCAACTGTGATGAGTCACCCAATCTAGACTACAATGCTTGGCCTCAACAAAAGCAAAGTTTTTTTACTCCTCGACAACAAATTCAAGTCGACGTGATTCATCCCCCCAAAAAAACAGCAAAAACCCTCAAAACCTCCAATTTAGAATCTCAAAATCAAGTCAAATTATGGTTAACTGCTCCTGTATATGATCTGGATAATCAGTTACGTTACACCTTGACCGTAAAATCAGCGATTCTCAACGAAGAATCTCGTAAACCTGGATCTTTAGATGGTTATCCGGTGATTGTTAATGAAGAAGGTTCAATCTTAAATCATTTATTGCCTGAAATAATTGAACAGAATATTCAGCCAATCCTGAACAGTAAAACTTCGGAAAAAATACTAAATCTGGAAGATATCAGAAGAATTGATTCTGAGCGTCCATTTGTTTCAGAACAGGAAGGTCTAGAATTCCTCGTAGGATACAATACAATTCCTAATCCGATCAACCCAGAAACGTCCCAAAGATGGTTAATTTTATCTGTTACTCCCCTAAGTGATGCCCTTTGCCCACTAAGAGATATTCGCCGAGTTTTAGTGGTCATGACCGTCGGACTAATCACAGTAACTTTCTTTGCCACCCTATATATGTCTCGGGAATTAGCGCTGCCCCTAGAAAATATTCGAGACTATGCCCTTAAGAAAGAGGATTTACAGTCCAAAGAAGATACCATAGAAAATTTTCGGATTAAAGAATTTAATCAACTTTCTTTGGCAATTAATGCCATGGTGACTAGATTAAGAACCAAAGGAGATGAAATTGTTTCTGCTTGGCAAGAAGCAAAGAGTGCCAATCAACTAAAAAGTGAGTTTCTCGCGACTACTTCCCATGAATTACGAACTCCTCTTAATGGGATAATTAACTGCATTAGGTTAGTTAAAGATGGTTATTGTGATAGTAAAGATGAGGAGAAAGAATTTCTTCAACAAGCTGACCATGCAGCAATTCACCTTTTGGAAATCATTAATGATGTTCTAGATATCTCAAAAATTGAAGCAGGTAAGATTTCTGTGGATATTCAAGATGTCAATTTGGAAAAAGTTATCAATGATGTTATTAGTATGCAAATTGCCGCGATTAGAGGCAAAGGATTAAATTTAGTATTTTTAAATTGGCCTCAGAGAATACATGTTAGGGCAGATCCCGCAAAACTAAAACAAGTTTTCCTTAATATCCTAGGAAATGCTGTTAAGTTTACAGATGCTGGAACTATTGAAATTCAAGTTTTAGTTAGACTAAAAGAAAATCCTTTTAGTAATAAAAATAATTCAGTTATAAAAAAAGATATTAACCAGGCATTAGACTCAAAAATCGCCAATTGTCAGACTGTTGAAATGAAACAAAATGAACTAGTCAGTAATGCATATTTTTCTTCAGCGGCAAAAGAAGCTGTAATTGTTGTTCGGGATACGGGAATTGGGATAGAACTAGATCAGCAGGACAAATTATTTCGCCCTTTCGTAATGGCTGATGGCTCAACAACTCGCAAGTTCGGCGGTACGGGTTTAGGGTTAGCTATTTCCCATAATTTGCTTCAGTTAATGAAAGGAACAATTAGTTTATCTAGTCCTGGCCAGGGACAAGGAACCACTATTACTATTACTTTACCGTTGGGGCGACTCGGGAACATGGCATTATAGCCTTGAGGTAGGCTGCCAAGTAAAAACGGTTTACAATCAATAGCGAACCCTTTACTATCACACAGATAACAACAACTAGTAACCATAATGTTTAACGGATCGGAGTCTACAGCAACTTTTCTGATTGTCTTTGCCGCTTTTGTAATTTTAGCCTGGGGATATAATCGTTCTAAGGCCTATGGAAAGCTGGGAATTCTAGCTTGGTTGCAATCAGTAGTTTTAATGGCTCCCTGGTTGCTATTTTTTGGTCTATTTGCTTTAGGAATTTATCTCAATCTTGTGGGTATTTTATTCCTACTAATTGTTTCCGTGGCCGTTTATATTTGGTTGGGAAAACAAATGAGAGCTGCAGGACAAGATGAATTGCTACAACGCAAAGCAGCCGAACGTCTCCAAGAAGAAGCAAGAAACGCGGTGGAGACAGATGTTGCTGAATCTCAAACTGTTGGCGAGGAATTAGTTCCGATTCCAAATGAGGACTTAATCAAAATCAAAGAAATTTTCGGCATTGATACTTTTTTTGCCACAGAAACGATCTCTTATCAAGAAGGCGCAATTTTTCGTGGAAATCTTAGAGGCGAACCAGAAAAGTCTCACAGTGTTTTGACAAAAAAACTCCAGGCAAAACTTGATGATAAATATCGCTTATTTTTAGTTGAAAGTCCTGAAGACAAGCCTGTAATTGTAGTTTTGCCAAGTACTAATGATCCTCAGACTACAACCCTGGCACAGAAGAATCTTGCCCTAGTTTTGGCGATCGCAACCCTGGTAACAGGTTTAGAGGCGTCAAGCTTATTACTTGGTTTTGACTTGTTTAGTAATTTTGGTCGTTATCAAGAAGCTGTTCCTTTAACCTTAGGACTATGGTTTATCTTAATAGCCCATGAAATCGGTCATGCAGTTATTGCAAAACGTTATGATGTCCGCCTAAGTATTCCTTTCTTTTTGCCAACTTGGCAAATTGGTTCATTTGGGGCGATTACCCGTTTTGAATCTTTATTACCCAATAGAAATGTCCTCTTTGATGTTTCTTTTGCCGGGCCAGCTATTGGAGGGATCCTCTCCTTATTTTTGCTGACATTGGGGTTAATTTTTTCTCATCCTGGTAGTCTTTTTCAATTACCTACAGAGCTTTTCTCTGCATCTGTGTTAGTAGGAACTCTTGCCAAAGTAATTTTGGGTTCTCAGCTACATGAAGTTATTGTCGATGTCAATCCTCTAGTAATTGTCGGCTGGTTGGGGTTAGTCATTACAGCTTTAAACCTATTGCCTGCAGGTCAATTAGACGGAGGCAGAATTGTTCACGCTATTTATGGGCGAAGAATTGCTCGACGTACTACGATCGCGAGTCTCATTATTTTAGGTATTGTAGCTTTATTTAATCCTGCAAATCCCATTCCTCTTTATTGGGTGGTATTAGTCCTATTTTTGCAAAGGGACTTAGAAAGACCAGCTCTCAATGAAATCAGTGAACCTGATGATACCAGAGCAGCCTGGGCCCTACTGATTTTATTTCTGATGCTAGCTACTCTGATCCCTTTAAGTCCCAGTTTGGCTGGTAGTCTAGGAATTGGAAGTTAAGTACAAACAGCAAAAACTACTGCCCCACGCTTTCTAATGGCAAATATAGCAAATATAGTCTAAGACAAGAGTTTATAGCTGGCGTATAAGACATTTTAGAAAGGTTTTACAGTCTGCTTTGATTTTGGAGAAACTATTGGGAACAATCAGACAGAGGAATTAGTTCTTTACGTGTATTCACCATAATTTCAGCAGTCCCGAAACCAAAGCAAATTATTGACTTATGCTGACTATCAGAAATCTCTTGTTATTACAAGTTAGAGCAGAGAAAAAAAGCTTGTGGCTGATTTGCTGCCTCATAATTTTTTTCTTCTTGAACAATACATCGAGTACCTCAGCACAAATCACTCCCGATACCAGTCTGCCAACTAATTCGAGAGCAATTCTCGATGCTAACGGAGATCTCATCACCATCACTGGTGGTACTGACACCGGCAATAATTTGTTTCATAGTTTTCAGGAATTTTCCGTCCCGGATGGTCAAACAGCTTTCTTTGACAATAGTTCGTCTATCGAAAATATCTTCAGTCGGGTTACCGGCAGCTCCATATCGAATATCGAAGGCATTATTCGTGCCAA
>NZ_ALVZ01000122.1 GCF_000332055.1 Xenococcus sp. PCC 7305
GTTGCTGATTTAAAACATGAAAGAATTTTAGACTAATATTCTTTGCTTCTTTCTTTGCGTCTTTGCGCCTTTGCGCGAGACAAATTCATATCTGGATTCAGCAACACCTAAGAATTAATTATTTAGCAGGGATGATTACTTTGTCGATAACGTGAATCACACCGTTACCAGCCTCGATGTCAGCTGTTACTACTTGAGCATCATTGACCTTAACTTCTTCACCAAGTTGAATTTCCACATCGCTTCCTTCAACGGTGGTTACGGCACCTGATTCTAAGTCAGTGGACATAACGGAGCCAGAAACAACGTGATAAGTCAGAATGCTGACTAGTTCTTCTTTATTCTCAGGTTGTAGCAAATACTCTAAAGTTCCTTCTGGTAAAGCTGCAAAAGCTTCATCGGTAGGAGCGAAGACAGTGAAAGGGCCTTCGCCTTTAAGTACATCAACCAAGTCAGCTGCTTCTAGAGCGGCAACCAAGGTATCAAAAGAGCCTGCTGAAGTAGCAACGTCAACAATTGTTTGTTGAGATTTAGTGGCTACAGTTTGTGATTGCTCAACTGCTTGCTCTTCAACGGAAGAGTTCATTTCTGCTACCACAGCAGCACCAGAGATAGCGCTGACCATAGTTAGACTACCGACTAATAGTTTAATAGAGCTAGAGAATTTAGACATGGTAAAAAAGCTTTATGTTTAGGGTTATGTACGAGAAGATAACTCCTTGAATATAACAAAATATTGCATATTTGTAAAGCTTTGTTACGAGAAGTTGCGCTACATTTCGAGGCGAATCAATTATGCTCATATTTAGAGGTTTTGGCCCTGGTAGTTCTCCAAAAAAGTTCTGATGGGTTTGATAAGTCATGGGGGATTGGGGCAATAGGGACTTAGGGGCATATTTACCTGTCATATATGAATTGTTGGACTACTAGTGGACGTAGGCGTAAATAAGCTATCTATCAACGAGGAGTAAAAAGCTGATGTATCAAGACTTATTACTTTCTACTCATTACTTAATTACTTCCGAGCAGCGGCACTAGGCTCTAAGTCTGATGAATCAAAGAGGATTTGGGGATTTAGGGAAAAGCCAAAATAGATTCTCAAGGCTATTAACAATCCAAGTTGCTAGATGTTCTGTTTTGTCTTCTAATTTTTCTTCGATTTTGTCTAAAACTGAATTAAAAAGCTCAGAAATAAACTTTGCCGCGATCGCAATTATCGTCACAGAAAAAGTAACAAACCCCATAATTGCCGCAGTTTTCAGCTCACCTTCCTTGATTTGATTAACTGTCGCTACAATCCCAATCCCAGAACTCGGAAACCCAAGAATTTGCACAATCCTTTGAACTAGTTTCTGTCTGGCAGCTCGACGTTTTAAAGTAGATTCGGTTTTCTGTGATTTAGGCGATCGCCCTTGCAGCTCACTCATTTGTCATTGGGAGTATTTCAGACAAATATCGATACTTAGTGAGCTTATCGTATTTTTGAAGCTAAATTGTATTAGTAAAATATATTAAACATTCTTTAAGTTGTATTGAACTGGTATTCAAAGTGCATTGCAGAGCAAGGCAATAAAGCAGCCATACTAAAGGTTTTATCGATAAAAATCCAGCAGATAAATGCTTATATTTGAAGATATTTTGGGCAACTATTAATTTGTATCTCAGAGTACAATACATCTCAAAAAATATTTGCTAATGTGGTTGGTGGGTATTTGTCAGTTCGCAAAAAAAAGTCTATACTGTGCGTTGGTGTAGATTGAAAACTCTGACCATACTTCAATGGTTTGTAGTTATAAAAAATTTGTAATATTACATAAGGTGTGAGGGCCATGTCAAAATTATTACGTAACATACTAATCGGAGCTCCTGTAATTGCTGGAATCGCAATGGGTTCTTCAGTTCAGGCTCAAACAGATAACAGCCAAATGCTCAACCAACTTCGTAGCTACAGTAGCGAAGGTGGAGTGAGCTCTGTTAATCAAGTAACTAACGTTAACCAACTAAGAGACGTTTCTCCCGCAGACTGGGCCTATGAAGCATTGCGCAGTTTGGTTGATCGTTATGGTTGTATTGTTGGTTACCCTGACCAGACTTATAGAGGAAATCAAGCTTTAAGTCGTTATGAATTTGCTGCTGGTCTAAATGCTTGTTTGAACCAGATTGAGCGTCTGATTGCTTCTTCCGAAGCTGTAATTAGAGAAGACATTGAGAAAATCAATAGATTACTACAAGAGTTTGAAGCAGAACTTGCTACTCTTGGTGGTCGCGTTGATAGTCTGGAAGGTCGTGTTGCCTTCCTCGAAGATCATCAATTCTCTACAACTACCAAATTACAGGGTGAGGTTGTATTTGGATTAGCTCAAGAGTTTAACTACGATAACCAAGCCGTATTCCAAGATAGAGTTCGTCTAGCGTTTGTTTCTAGTTTCACTGGTAAAGACTCTTTGTATACTAGATTAGATGCTGGTAACGCAAGAACTTTCAACGATATTGATACTGGAGCATTCACCTACAGCTTCGACAACGGCAATAACGTTGAGATTGGTTGGTTGGCTTACTATTTCCCCATCGGAGATAACATCGATGTTTACTTGCCTGCGGCATTCCCCCTATGGCAGGATTTCGTTCCCACAGTTAGCCCCTACCTAGATAGCTTCACTGGAGCTACTGCTTCTTTATCTAGTTTTGGTGAGTCTAGTCCTATCTACAAAATTGGTCTAGCTGCCGGTGGTGGTGTTGGTGCCAACGTCTCGCTGCTCGATGACAAAGTAGTTCTTAGTGGTGGGTATTTTGGAGATCAATCCTTTGATCCTTCCCAAGGAAACGGCCTGTTCAATGGTGATTTTTCAGCTCTAGGTCAGCTTACTTTTAATGCTACTGATGATATTCAATTAGCAGCTACCTATGTTCGTGGATATTTCCAGAATGGTAGTGGAATCTTCGATTTAGGGGTTGGAACTAGCAGCGCTAGTAATCCTTTGAATGATGCAACTATTACTACCGACTCCGTTGGTCTTCAAGGTTCTTGGACATTGATGGATTCTAAAGTAGCAGTCAATGCATTCGGTTTGTGGACTCAAGCAAATGCGACAAGTAACCCTCAAGATGCCGAGATTTGGTCCTATGGTCTTGGCTTGGCATTCCCTGACCTTGGAAAAGAAGGAAACTTAGGTGGTCTTATTGCAGGTGTTGAACCTTATGCAGAAGATGAAGATAATCCTATCCACGTTGAAGGTTTCTACAAATATCAACTTAATGACAATATTTCCGTCACTCCTGGTCTAATTTACATTATTGCTCCTAGCGGCAGTTCCGATGACGATGATGCAGTAATTGGTGTTGTTAGAACTACATTCACATTCTAGGTTGTTAAAGCTAGAATTACTCGAAATTAGATGATGTAAAACTTTGTAGGGATGTCCAAGATGACGTCCCTATTTTTTGCTTCAATCACTGTTTCTTAGCTAGTGCCGCTGCGCGGAAGTAATAAGTAATGAGTAATGAGTCTTGATATATAAGCTTTTTGCTCTTCGTTGATGGTTGTCTTATTTACGTCCGCGTCCACTAGTTGTTTGGTAGCTTTTCTTCGCCTATCTGCGTCGAAATTCAATTGTGCCATATTTGATAGTGATATCATATTGATTGTAAAAATTCTGCCCTAAAAGTCCAATATCCATACTAGGGGAGATCGCAATATCCAGGTCTTTACTAATGATTCCTCCTGCGGTGACGGAAGTGACACTGCCAATTTCAAAGTGAATACGATTATTACTCGCAGTTTGAAAAGGTAAAATTCCTAGTGGTTTAATTTTAAGAGTTTTGGCCATGGGAGCTGTAATAATAGTGAGACTAGCTCCAGTATCAAAAAGCATCTCAAAAGTATATTTTTTGTTGAATTGCACATCAATAACTGGCGTCCCGCCTTCTCTTCTTTTGATCGGTACAGAAAAAACGTCAGGATCTATTTTGTTGGGAGCATGGCGTCGAGGAGTTTTAATTGTTTGAGTTGGTGAATTGTTACTACAAAGATGCCCTAGATTTATTGGATTTCCTGTACCATCTAACATGAAACAGCCATGTTCTTGTTGCGCTGAGCTGATGGAGGGCGTAAGAACAACAGTTAAAGGTAGAATTAGAAGATTAATGATTCGGCGCATTAAAAATATCTCAATAATTTTTTTTATAACTATTTATAATTTAAGAATTCCCGAATCAGAGTTTTGAATTACCAGCTGTAGTGCTATAAATTTTATTTGTATTTATGAAGTCTTATTCTTTAATTGCTCCTGGAAAGATTAATCTCTATTTGGAAATAATAGGAGATCGTGCTGATGGATTTCATGAATTGGTTATGATCTTGCAAACTATTGAGTTGGCAGATGTCATTGATCTCCAGTCGAATGATACTCAAGATATCACCCTCCATTGCAATCATCCCCAAGTGCCAGTCGATGCAACCAATCTGGCCTATCGTGCAGCTCAACTGATGTGTAAGACTTTTCCGGCTGCTTATGCCAATTATGGAGGAGTTGATATTAAGATTACCAAAAATCTTCCGGTAGCAGCTGGTTTGGCAGGGGGTTCAGTGGATGCCGCAGCAGTGTTGGTGGGCATGGATTTAATGTGGAATTTGGGGTTAACCCAGCCTGAATTACAAGATTTGGCAGGAAAACTTGGTTCTGATATTCCTTTTTGTATTTCTGGAGGAACTGCGATCGCAACTGGCAGAGGGGAAAAATTAGATTTAATTACTAATTTGGATAATTTATGGGTGGTGTTGGCCAAATATCAAAGTATTAGTGTTTCAACCCCTTGGGCCTACCAAACTTATCGTCAGAATTATCGCAATAGTTATGTGTCTGCTCGTGAGGATGTAATCTCTCGTGGCGATCGCATTCGGTCGGGAGAGTTGATGAATGCCATCATTAAACAAGAGGGTCACAAAATTGGTGAGCTGCTATATAACGATTTGGAGAAGGTTGTACTGCCAGAATATCCCAAAGTGTCGCAATTAAGACAGCTATTTGCCGATCTAGGGGTTTTGGGGACTATGATGTCTGGTTCTGGCCCGACGGTATTTGCTTTATGTAGCAATGAAGAGCAAGCGACAGATGTTATGAGCAAGGTGCAACATACTATTAACGACTCTGATTTGGAGCTATGGGTAACCAAACTTGCCAGTAGTGGCATTCAAGTTGCCTAAAAACCTACAGGTTTTATGGAGTTGAATTCTTATTGCACAGCCAACAATGTGTTGAGGGGTCGAATGCTGAGGTCCTGATAAAATTCTTCCTGAGATAATTCGACTTTGGATTGGGAAGACAAAAGTAATAAAGCCCAGAAAATACTGGCTTTGCCTGTTCCTTCATGTTCATTTTGCGATTGGTTTTGTTCCCAGGAAGCCAATAATTTTTCCCAATCGATAAAATTTTCTTTCGGTTCTAGTTTGAGAAAGTTGCAAAACAAAAATTCTTCCAATTGCATTGCCAACTCCGTCAAATTCTCATTATGAGCTAGTTGTGCGATCGCTCGCATAGCTGCCCGACGAGAAGTGGAAGTCTTTTTCGGACGCTCATTTGTACTGGCAGCTTCGATTTCGGCAGCAATATGTTCGAGTTGTTCAATCAACTCTTGTAAAGTGACTCGGCGTTTGCTCTTAGGCGGCACAGAAGTCCGACGATGGAGATGGTTTTCCAGAAATGGCGGCAAACCTGGGGAATAGTCTTCATCCTCTAGGAGCAATAGTTCATCAGAAAATTCTTCGTCATGTTCTCCTTCTTGATAAAATTCCTGCAACATTTGTAGAGTATCTGCTTTGAGCAAGACCAGCATCGATGCCCATAAGAAAGTTTGACCTGACTGGGGAAGATTCGCTTCAGCTAAAGGTTGTTCTGTGGTTCCGATTAATCCCAATTCTGCGAGAAAGCGGTCAATAATCTCGATGACAGGAACGTCCCAGGGATCTATTTCCCCTTTTTCTGCCGCATCAATTAAATTTGCAATTGCGATTTGTGTAGTCTTGGTTGCCATGCGTCAAAATAATTGATAAAGGATAATAGAAGTAATAGTAATTACTTAACTAGAAGTATATTGAAGATGAATCAATTTGTTGCAGATTTGCGTCAAAACTATACCCTTGGAGATTTAAGCAAAACCAATGTTGAATCAAATCCGATTCGACAGTTTAAATTATGGTTTGAGCAAGCAGTCGAGGCTGATATTATTGAGCCAAACGCCATGACTCTAGCAACTGCAACCCCAGATGGCAAGCCTACCGCGAGAATTGTCTTACTCAAAGGATTTGATGAGAGAGGTTTTGTCTTTTATACTAATTATCAAAGTCTCAAAGGGCAGCAGGCGATCGCAAATCCCCAAGCAGCTCTGGTATTTTTCTGGGATAGGCTAGAAAGACAAATTCGGATTGAGGGTCAGATCAAGAAAGTTAGTCCAGAAGAATCAGACAGTTATTTCAATTCTCGACCTCTAGGTTCCCAAATTGGCGCTTGGACTTCTAATCAGAGTGAAGTGATTCCCAATCGTGAATTTTTACAGCTGAAACAGCAGCAAATAGCTGAAAAATACCAAAAGCAAGAAAAAATTACCCGTCCAGATTATTGGGGTGGTTTTCTGGTGGTTCCTAACATCATTGAATTTTGGCAAGGCCGACCCAACCGACTTCACGATCGCCTAATTTATCGTTTGCAACCAGATAATTCTTGGATTATCGAGAGATTATCACCTTGAAGTAAGAAGGGTAAAGATTTTTGCTTTTTTGTACTCTTGACGTGATAATCATGTAATTATGACTAGTGGTAGGGCATGAGGAAGAGAAAGTATAAGTATGGATTTTTCTAAGCAAGAAAATAATCCCCAGTCGCGAGAAATCATAGAAAGTTTTGCCCGTGGGGTGTTACAGAATAAGTATCACCTCATAAAAAAACTCTATGAAGAGGAGATTGAAACCGTATATGTCGCTACGACCAAAGATACTTCCTCTTCTGCCCAATATCTAATTCAGCAATTTACTCCTCAATATGTATCTGAAGCTCAGTTAATCGCCGCTAAACGTTTATTTAATCAGGAAGCCGCTATTCTGCAAAGATTGGGGCATCATGGGCAAATTCCCTCTATTCATGATTATTTTGAAACTCAAGGACAATTTTTTGTTGTTCAAGAGTTCATCGTCGGACAGAGTTTTCAAGATGAGCTAGGGGAAGCTAATGCTTATAGTCAACAAGAAACAATTGAGTTCCTCAATAATATTTTGCCTGTCCTGAATTTTATTCACGACAATAATTATATCCACCGAGATATTAAGCCTTCTCATCTGATGAGAAATTCAGCCGATCAGAAAATTGCTTTAATTAATTTTTATTCAATTAAAGAAAAAATAAATCCTCAAAACTTGGATATCACCGGGCAATTTGCGCCGCACCTGACGGTGGGGACCCAAGGCTATATCCCAATGGAACAACATTTAGGTAAACCTGTATTTTGCAGTGATATTTATGCTCTGGGCATTGTCGTTATTCAAGCTTTGACTAAAATAAAACTTATTCAATTAAAGTATGACGACAATAATAATCCAGTCTGGCGTCATTTGCTTCCTAATGTCTCTGCTTTTGATCCTGAATTTCTAGATATCATCGATGCTATGGTATGTTGCAATTACCAAAAACGTTATCAATCGGCGATCGCGATTCTTGAATCCTTAAAAAAATTAACCTCTGCTCACAAATTTTCCCAAGCCACCTTAGTCACGGAATCTTCAGCAGCTAGGGTCTATTCTTCCGAGAGAACTTTAGTGCAGAGCAATAGAGAATCAACCCCTCAAGGTGTCGAACATACTGTCATTCAACAATCTCCAGAAAGTAATATTCAATCGCCAGAACAAACTCAAATAATCAATAATTCAGAAACAGCACCCAGTTCCTCAGAGCGTACTTTGATTATTGGGAATTCAGAAGCCCCTCCCAAAGCTACAGAACATACTCTGATAATTCAATCCCATGATCATATTGAGTCTACTCGCATAATCGAACCGGGAACAGTTGGGCCTCGCAATAAGCATAAAAATCAAAAAGATGAAGCTCAACTCAGCTTAAAGCTCATGGCCATTATAAGCACAGCATTAATAGCTTCAACTATGATGCTTGGATTATTGATATTAAGGAACAATCAAAATTCTAGACCTGAAAATTCTTCTAAAAATTACCCATTGGCCATTAAAAATTGACCATTACTTATTACTTATTACTGATTACTTATTACTTATTACTTATTGCTTATTACTTATTACTTATTTTCTTCAACACTAATAATCCGTCTAATCTCATCAGATTTAAACCCGATCGCCATTGGTCTTTTGACTCCAGGTATGACTGAGACATCATATAGTTCTTTGACCACCCCTTGAATACGTAACCAATGGACAATATCACCAGTAGTTAAATCAATCACCATCAATCCACAACGAGGTTCCACTCCTTGCTGTTCTAATTTGGCATTCATTGGTAAATCGGCAAAGGTTTTATTGTCCCTCGATTGGGAAAGGCCGACGATCGCATAATTACCACTAAAAGCACATCCTCTAAGATATCCAGGGCAAAAGGCGATCGGTTCAAACTTGCCTTCTTTAGGCTTGATATAACCAAACTCCCCTGTCCCAGAATTAAGAACCCATAGTCTATCTTGATACCAACGAGGAGAATGGGGCATCGATAAACCAGTAGCGATCGTTTCATTCGTTCTGACATTAATAATAGAACCACCATCTTGTCTGCGATCGCGCCAACCGTCGGCAATGTCCGTTTGTCCCACGATAGTGACAAAGCGAGCCTTGCCATCCCTCAGGGCCACACCATTGAGGTGACAACGGTCTTCTGCTGCCAACTTAGAAATAAAGGGCGGTTTCCATACTGATTTGAAACTGTGGGTCTGGCTTACCGTTGCCAAACAACTAAATAAAGTATTGACAAAAACTAATTCTCCCGATTTTTCTACAATTAAATCGTGAACATCGAGATCTCCCGTGATGTATGCCATCTGAGGCACATAAAGAGCATCGTAACCATTATGGATTTGTCCTGGTTGCAAAGCATTTTCAAAACGCCAAATTTGATATAAAGAACTCAAATACAAAGTTGAACCAGCAACATATAAACCCATACAGCGGTCAAAACTACGCTCAAAAATTGATAATTTTCCGTTGGGCTGCAAACCAATAAAAAAAACCTTTCCTGCCTGGTAAGTGGTAAAAGCCAAACTCAGATTTTGTTCATGTAACCAAGAGTTGAATTGACGAGATGCCGAGATTTCTAAAGATGGTGTTTGATGAACAGCTGCTGAATCGGAGGTAGTGTTAACCATGGGAAATTTAAAATATCAATTTTTCTTTTATAAGATAACTCAAGATTTTTTCTTCACAAATTGACTGAATCTGCTATCATTGGATACGGTTACAAATTGGAGAGGTGGCTGAGCGGTTGAAAGCGGCTCCCTGCTAAGGAGTTATAGGGGTTAACTCTATCGGGGGTTCGAATCCCCCCCTCTCCGTAGTCTTATTTTATTTCAGGTTAATTGATTCCTTTTCCGGGGTTGTATACTGGTGCTTATCGTCTTTTCAAGGTTACAGTACAATCTGGTCAGCATATATTTGTGAGGAGTCTAGTTAAAATCATGGCCAATCAGAGAAAAATAAATTATTATCAGGCGCTAAAAAAATCAGTCCTGGCAATCACCTTTTTGAGCACCAGTTTATCTCTTGCTGCTTGTGGTGGTGGAAGTAACCCCAATGCCAGTCAGGAAAATGCTCAAGGTTTAAAACTCGGAAGTTTAGTCCCGACAACAGGAGATTTGTCTTCTATTGGACAAAATATGCCAGTTGCAGTTCAGTTAGCAGTCGATACGATTAACGCTTGTGGCGGAGTTAATGAAAACCCTGTGAGCCTGGTGTCTGAAGACAGTCAAACTGATCCGAGCACAGGCAGTAATGCCATGACCAAATTGGCTGAAGTAGATAAAGTAGCAGGAGTGGTAGGAGCTTTTGCCAGTAGTGTTTCAGGTTCAGCAGTGGATGTGGCAGTCAGAAACAAGGTTATGTTGGTTTCTCCTGGAAGCACTAGTCCTGTGTTTACGCAACGAGCGAGCAATGGTGAATTTAATGGGTATTGGGCGCGGACGGCTCCGCCTGATACTTATCAAGCCCAGGCTTTAGCCGCTTTAGCTAGTAAACAGGGATTTAAGAAAATTTCTACCGTGGTAATTAATAATGATTATGGAGTAGGTTTTGAGCAGCAATTTGTTCAAGCTTTTGAAAAATCTGGGGGAGAAATTCTCCAAAAAAATAATCCTGTTCGTTACGATCCTAAAGCGCCCACTCTCGACAGTGAAGCTAAATCTGCTTTTGGGGGCAAACCCGATGCGGTAGCTGCTGTGTTATATGCCGAAACCGGAAGTGTCTTACTCAGATCTGCTTTTGAGCAGGGCTTGAGTGACGGTGTGACTGTCCTGCTAACAGACGGAGTGTATTCTGAAGATTTCATCCGACAGGTGGGAAAAACTGGGGATGGTAAATCAATTATCAGTGGGGCATTGGGTACAGTTCCTGGCGCAAATGGTGAAGCTTTGAGTGAGTTTACCGCTCTATGGAAAGAAAAAACTGGTAAAGAATTGACGGCTTTTGTCCCTCATAGTTGGGATGCTGCGGTACTAATGATGTTGGCAGCAGAAGCTTCTGATACGAATACAGGAGAAGGAATTCAGAGTAATATTCTAGAAGTTGCTAATGCTCCTGGTACAGAAGTGAGCGATCCTTGCCAAGCAATGGATTTAGTTCGTCAAGGCGGGGATATTAACTATCAAGGTGCTAGTGGAAATGTTGATATTGATGAAAATGGAGATGTTATTGGTGGTTATGATGTTTGGCAAGTTAATGAAGATGGTAGCTTAGCCGTAATTGATAATATAACTCCTGAGTAAAAATACTGAAGGCAGAGGGAAAAAGTGAGAAACAAAAACTTTGTGATTCACTCACTTACTCTCTGTCTTGGATTTTATTTGATCACTCAATATTTTCTACTTCTTTTTGTAAAACCGCTTTTCTAAAACCTAAAACCACTAATATATTAGAGAGGGTCAAAAAGAATTCTGCACTACCATGAAGCCAGTCGATATTGGCCAACGATTCACCATAATGAACTTTGGCATAGATACCCGCAGGAATCGTAATCGCGACAAAAACTAACAAGACATAAAATCCAATCAAAGCTAACCGGGGAGTTTTTCCTGAGCGTGTCATGAACCAGAGAAACCCTAGATAAGGAAAGAGAGACAGAGCGAATAGAGTATCTTTGTTCATGAAATAGGCAATTGAGCAATGGCGTAACTTTAACTATAAACTAACCGATACATATACATAAATGTGACTTTAACCATAACTTTGCCAAAAGAAACACATTGTTTTTAATTTACTTAAGCAATGTGGGTTTAAGTAATCCCATCTAATTAAATTTCACCGGAATCCATTACTACAGGTATTTTCATAATGACTACTACTGTAACTTGAGATAACCTGACTAAAGCGAGGTCAATTCTGCGCAATCATCCTTCTATTGACCTACTGGGCTATTAGGAAGGAAAAGAACTAACCGATATCTTGAAAATCTGGTCTTATTTGGGGCGTGGTCGTCGCTTCACCATCGACGAGACGAACTGGTGCGATCGCGATCGCCATAATCAATTGGTGATTTATCGGACAGCACCTCGACATATTAGCCGCTATTGCTTAATTTGGATTATTGCTATCTTCTAATTTCGGACATCTCTGAAAATTAATATGTGCATTTTTGTTTTCTGTTAGTGAAGTCCAGCCCCTCAGTGAATTATGCTGAATGAAAATCCAAAATCGTCCCGTTGTATCACTCGTGATACTAGCAGGCAGACCTGCTTGAATTTTTTCCCCATTACTTAAGTAGCCTATATATTGTGATAGAAGTGTTGGCTCTTGACGTACTCGTAAACCATTACCAATGTCACTTTGAACTTTTAAACATACAGGATACGCTAAGTCATTCAAAACAGCGGTACTCAAGTAGGTGATAACAAACTTGCCCTCAACCTGACAACCCCACTCAACCTGACCAGTTCCAATTTTATATATGAAATTATTAAGTCGATACCAATAAGTGGGTGTTGTTTTTAGCTCTGATGCATTTTTTGCGCAAAAAGCTTTGAAGTCCATATAGCCGCCCAGCTCTGAGTTAGAAAAACCAGCAGAAAAAGGCAAGGTTTCTGAAGAAGTAACTGGTTGCCATTCCTGCCAATAACTATTGTGGTTAGCGGTGATAATAGGCAATAAGGATAGCAAATATATATTTATTGTCGCTAAAAATCTCAATACATGTAGCCCCTATATTAATTTTTTTAATATCACGTTGAACAATAGACCTATCACACTATCGATAGAGAGAGTGTTCAATCTGGGAAATATTGTTGATTTAAGGCCTATCGCTTACTTAAACCATGTTGTTTTTTCCATTGCTCAATAGCCTGGATTAAATTTTCTGAGGAAGCTCCCGTAATAATATAAGTTTTGAACTTTTCTCCCTCACTTAGATAAGAGGCGTAAGATGACTGTAGATAGGGAAGATAATCAGCGCTATTTGCAATATAAACTTCAAAAAAAGCTAATGTCATAGCCTTTCCATATTCAGAAATTAATTGGGGGCTAGGTAGCTGAAGCTGGGGAACCATTTTAAGTAACTTTGAGGCTCCA
Organism: Xenococcus sp. PCC 7305; assembly: GCF_000332055.1. Taxonomy (GTDB): domain Bacteria; phylum Cyanobacteriota; class Cyanobacteriia; order Cyanobacteriales; family Xenococcaceae; genus Xenococcus. The sequence goes on from NZ_ALVZ01000122.1 coordinate 12,776, forward strand.
CCATCTAGTTTAGATAAATTAATATGAGTTTCGCCTTCTTCTAACACTAGATATCGCTCTGAAGAATTTAGCCAGGGGAAAGAACGAGCCTGCTCAAAAACAAAGGGAGTAGCAGGATCGTAACTCCCTGCGCCCAAAGCTACGGGAATTTGAATTTGACTCAAGCCTTGCTCTCCGAAAATACTGGCATTAACTGCATTATTAGCAATAACTGCTTGGATACGCTCATCTCGGAAATTATAGTCTTGGCGCTCTAGTTTCAAGGCTCGGCATTCGAGTAGTAAAGCAGTATTAAATTCTTCCAACTCCAGGGCACAATCTCTCTCTAATTGCTCAAAATTCGGTGTAGGAGCAGCTCCGGCCACGGCCAAAGCTGTATATCCCCCGTAAGAATGTCCATATAGACCGACTTGACTTAGATCTAGCTGGTTATCAAATTCGTTTGAGTTCCTTCTTTCTAGCTCATCAAGTGTGTAGTGAATATCTAGTGGGCGATCAATAAAGGAGTTGAGGCTAGATAGATCTTGATAATAACCTTCGCGAAAATCTTGGGCATATTGAGCATCACTTCCCGGATGTTGGGGCAGAGCGACAAAAAAACCATAGGAAGCTAAGTGTTTAGCCTTATCTGCAAATTCTTCGGGCTGAGAACTTAACCCATGAGAAATAATTACTACTGGGGTTTTATCCGGTCTTAATTTCTCTGGTCGGTAGACATCAACATAAAAAGTGCGATCTCGACTAGCATCAGTGAGGTTCCAAGTCTCTTGCTCAATTCCGTAAGTTCCCGGAAGACGCAAATCTTGAAGTTGAGCAAAATCTGTATCTGGTTTCGCGGCTATTTCTTGCGCTGATAATTTAGCAATCTCGACAGCGAATAGTTTAGTTCCCTCAACAATCAGTTCTAGATCCTGATGAAGAGACAGAGACTTTCTAAGGTCAAGCTGAATGTTAGTTCCGAACTGACGAAATAAGTTGAGTAGGGTCAAGCCTTCTTCATCAAAAGCAGCTGAAACAATTGCTCCCCTTAGGGGATATTTGCCATTGCCCCCACCTTGAACATTGATAAATTGACCGATAAAGTTTAGCAGGCGCTCCCCTTCGTCTGTATTAAGCATCCGAGATAGCACAACTGGATCAATATCAATTCGCTTACTTAGAAGTTCGCGGAACGATTGTTGTTCTTTTTCAGTTGCTTTGGCCAGTTTAAGATAAAAACCTAAATCCTGGTTGATTATTCCTTCATCAACAAAAAGTTCTAGGGAACTGATCCGAAGAGACTCAATAAAGGGACTGTAGTAAAAATAAATCTTTTCAGCAGCTTTGAGGGGCATTGCCATTAACGCTGTAGTGCTAATACCTAATGTGAGAGAGACCAGCCAACGGCTTAACCCTGATGGATAGTGCTTATTTACATTTTTCATCAATTTATAATGGAATTCTGAAGCTTTATCTTAATTCACGATTGATTTGCCGCAAGATCCCTTTCTTCTGAAAGAGACCAAAACATGAGTACATTAACAGAATGGCAAAGTTATGCGTACTGTCACAACGACTTTTATTTGGATAAAGGGTTTTTATGGACGTAACTGGATTCGAACCAGTGACCCCATCGATGTCAACGATGTACTCTAACCAACTGAGCTATACGTCCTTACTATACAGAAAACATTGCTTTCTGCCTAAGTAGGTATAACATGTTTTCCTTTCTAGTTGCAAGCAAAAGTTTTTGTCTACAATTGTGCTTTGCTTTTCATCCAAATGTAAGCTATTAAAGCTAAAAGATTTCTCTGATTAAAGTATCTAGATGTTGCATTTCATGGGTTGCCATTATAGATAAACGGATGCGACTTGTCGGAACTGTGGGAGGCCGAATTGCTGGAGCAAAAATTCCTGCTTCTTGTAGCTGTTGTGACCTATCAAGAGCAGCTTTTGGCGTATCAAATTTGAGACAGATGATCGACGATTCAGATGGGAACAAATTGGTTGAGGATATTTGTTGCTTCAAATAATTAACATTACGCCAAAGTTGTTTCCTGATAGCCGGTTCCTCTTTGATTATTGCGATCGCAGCTAGGGCCGCAGCCGTATCCGCAGGAGATAACCCCGTAGTATAAATCCAAGTAGCAGCTCGATTACGCAGAAAATCAATTAAGTTTGCCGAACCCGCAACATAGCCACCTAAACTACCCAAAGCCTTGCTGAGAGTACCGATTTGGATTAATTTTCCATTAGTAAAGAAGGCCGCTTCGCGATCGCGACAACCAAAATATTCTAGACAACCGGCTCCTGTTGCCCCCATAACTCCTGTCCCATGAGCCTCATCCACCAAAACCATTGCTTGATACTTGCTGGCCAAGGCCAATAACTCTGGCAGGGGTGCGAGATCTCCATCCATACTAAAAACACTATCTGTTGTGAGCAGACAACGACGATAATTAGCACGATGCTGATGTAATTTTTGAGCTAAATCAAGCATGTCACAATGGGCATAATCGATCGCTGTGGCTTGGGAGAGAATAGCGCCTTTTTTGAGGCTGGAGTGATTATATTGATCGCCTAAGACCAGATCATTCTTGCCCACTAGAGCCGAAATTGTCCCGAGATTAGCCAAATAACCAGAACTAAAAACCAAAGCATCTTCGGTTTGTTTTAGAGATGCGATCGCTTGTTCCAATTCCCGATGTAATTTGCGATGTCCAGTGAGTAGCCGAGAACCCGTACTTCCTGTCCCATAGTTTTTGGTCGCAGCAACGGCTGCATCAATTAAGCGAGGATCTCCTGCCAATCCCAAATAATCGTTACTAGCAAAATTAATTACCCTGCGCCCTTCCAACTCGATTATTGCTCCTGGAAGACCAGAAACTTCTCGAACAGAACGATACCAATTAGCCCGACGAATCGTCTCTAAAGATTTATCCAGCCAATAATTATTCTGTTGTTCCTGAATTTCTTCCATCTCTTTGACAGTCCATTTAATGTCTTGGTAAGCATTCCCTAATACTTATTACTTATTACCCATTACTTATGCAAGTTGCGCGAACATTTCCAAAGTCATTTTGGGAAATATAGGTCATAAAACTTGAAAGCGGTCTTGCTGATTCGATACCTATGGCTTTAACTACTTCCAATCTCAATAATTTTACTCCTGAAGAGTTAGTTAGTCTTTTGCGAGGAACTGGAGTCACCATCAGTAATATTAAAATTACTCCGGGAGGAGGAGACGGGAATCTAGCCATTGGTTCTTTTAATGGTGGTCTTTCCGAAGATATTGGAATAGAGTCGGGAGTGATTCTGAGTTCGGGGAATATTAACGAAATTTCCGGGCCCAATGACGATGATGGGACAGGTAGTGCACTGGGAACACCAGGAGATCTAGATTTAGATTTGATTCTGAATCCGAATCTTCTAGATGAAACTGAAGATCGCGAAGAAGTAGAAGGCGAGACTAATGATGCGATCGTCTTAGAGTTTGATTTTGTCCCAGACAATGAAGAATTTGTCTTTGAATATGTTTTCGCTTCAGACGAATATAACGAATTTGCAAATAGTGACTTCAATGATATTTTCGCCTTTTTATTAGATGGTGAAAATATTGCCTTAATTCCTGGAACAACTATTCCCGTATCAATTAACAATATCAATGCGACAGAAAACGTTAATTTTTTTAAAAATAACGATCTTGATGATGTTGGCGTTGAAGATCTCCTCGCGACGGAGTTTGATGGACTCACTACAGTTTTGGGGGTTAGGGGTTTTGTCACTCCAGGCCAGACTCACCATCTTAAGTTGGTTATTGCCGACACAGGAGATTCTATTTATGATTCTGCGGTATTTCTTAAAGAAGGAAGCCTATCCACTCCTCCAATAATCGCGGATGCGACGTTATCTGTTAATCAAAGAGATGTAGTAACTATTGGTGGTTCGGTTTCGCCTGCTCTAGCCAAACTTAAATTCACCCTGTCTGGAACCAATACTGATTCGATTAATGAAGTAGGAGTATTTGAAGTTGACGATGATTTTGGGACTATTGATGGGGTGGCACCTGGCTCGGCTGATTACGAACAACTAGCTTTAACAAGAATCACCTCTCGATCTATTTTTACGGGACTTTCCGGCTCCTTAACGGATGGCCAAGATCTAACACGTTTAATTAACTATGATGTAGGTAGCAAACTGGGATTTTATTTAGTTGCTGGTGGTACTTCTGACATGATATTGTCGAATACGCCTTTATTTCTTCATAATCCAACGCCACAGGTTTTATTTAGTTTTCCCGAAGCAAATTCCAATTTTCAAGACCCTTTAGTTATCACCGGCAATAACAATGGTTTGACTTTAGCTTGGGAAGATGGGCTCGCAGAAAATGACTATGATGATTTAGTTCTGACCTTAGAAGTTGCCGATCCTAATGCAATTCCCAATTCTGCCCTCAGCGCCAGAAGACAGGGGGATGTCCAAAAGGAAATTATTGATCTTTCCATTCTTGAAGATGGCGCAACAATTGGTGCCAACATTAATGTCTTGAGTGACTCTGTCCATCATAATCGCGTAGGCTTATATCGCTTAGAGAATGCCCAAGGAGCGGTTTTCGATCCTGTCACCGAAGAACTATTAACTCCAGATCAAAATGGATATTTGGTAGCAGCTATCCGTCAAAAAGTATTTGAATTTGATAGTAATGGTGGGGGAAATGTCACATTAGAAGAAGGTTATTATGCGCCTTTTATGATCGTAGACGGAACAGCAGAAGAATGGCTAGCTTCTAATCCTAATAACTTTTATATTAGAGACACTTTTGCTTATGTACCCTTCATTGAAGCGGAAAATTCTGTTCAAGTAGACTACGATCGCATTACTCTATTAGCCGATAATATGTTCGGCTTTGAAGAATCACTAATTGGGGAAAGTGATTTTGATTTTGATGACATAGTTCTGATGGTTGATTTCCTAGAAAATAGTGAGACTTCTTCGGTTAATAATGTAATCCAAGTAGGGGTTGATACAGATAGTGATAGTCTTTTGACTACGCCCATCAATCGTTTTCGCAATAGTACAGTTCCAGGGAGATACTTATATGCAGCAGAAGAAGAGAGTCAGAATATTCGTGTTAATTCTCCCAACCTGATTGAGGAAGGGCAAGCGTTTAAAGTATCACCCGTGCCCCAAGACGGTTTAATTGGTCTAACTCGTTTTCGAAATAGTAATATCCCAGGAGCTTATCTTTATGCAGGGGAAGCTGAAAGTCAAAATATTCGCCAAAACTTTCCTAATTTAATTGAAGAAGGAGTAGCTTTCTATGTTTATGATGGAGCAGCAGATCAGGGGGTAGATTTCTACCGCTTACAAAACCAAAATGTACCTGGAGCCTATCTTTTTGTCACTGGGGAAGAAAGACAGAATATTCTCGCTAATTCCTCTAATTTCATAGATGAAGGTATTGCTTTTGAGGCCAATATTTAAAGTGATCAACTCACGGGGTGACAACCAGGTCAAAATATATCTTGTATGAACCCGAGTTCGATTAGTACAAAATTTACTAGTTCTGAATAAGTACTTGGGGATTTAGGGATTTGGGGGTCTAGGGAAAAGCCTATTACTTCGTGGTTCAACTTGGAAAATTTAATCAAAAGGAAAATTCGTCGAACTGATGTTGTATAAGGATTTTAGCTCTAAGACCTTGTTGATAAACAGGGAGTTTTCTAGGAGTTAATCGCTAAGAGTTAAGCGCATTAATTGCCCTAGCAAATGCCGACAAAATTCAAAGGCTTCAACCCGGCGTTGCTGAATTAAGGGATGGATAAATCAGGAAAAGAAGGTACTTTTTAAAAGTGTAAATAATAAGTTAATAGTCTAATTGAGTATTTCAACATCTGCTGAGATTTTGAGTAACAAAGAGTTTTGCGATGTAATCGAGCAAGATAATGTCTTAAGCGAGTATTTTCTCCTTCAACTCTAGTCATGTAATGCTTACAGACTATTTGATCTCCATCAGGAATAAAACACGGATAAACTTTCCAGCCGTCGGTAACGTAAAAATAGCATTAAGTTTCGTATTAGAACTCCCACTGCCACAGCAATAAATTAATCAAATTGATTTATTGTCAGAGCGCGATCGCAATTCAATATGTGAACTTTTGCAAAGACCTTGAGGATTCCTTATAATGTTTAGTAATAAAACTTCACAATCACGTACACTCAATATTTATCGAGGATTAACATCATGGAAAACCAAGATAACAAATTTGGCTTTACTCAATTTGCGGAGAACTGGAACGGCCGCTTAGCTATGCTCGGCTTTACTATCGGCCTCGCCACTGAGTTGATGACTGGTCACGGCATTCTATCCCAGTTGGGTCTAATTTAGTCAAAATATATTGCTCAATCTTGTCTCGCCGTAGTAGTTCTGCGGCGCGAGTCCAACCAAAAGACAATCAAATCTCCAACCAACCAAAGAAAGAAAGGATTAATCTCATGGAAAACCAAAACAATAAGTTCGGCTTTACTCAATTTGCAGAAAACTGGAACGGTCGTCTAGCTATGCTCGGCTTAGTTGTGGGCATTGCTACTGAGGTGATGACTGGTCAAGGTATTTTGTCTCAGTTGGGTTTAATGTAATCAACCAATCGTTGGGACTGTGAGGCTAAATTTTCTCATAGTACTCTGACTCAATGGCGGCTAGGGGCTAAGGCTGCGAAGCCGCCATGGATTTAACAGGGCTTCGTCTTAAACAAAACTAAGGCGAAGCTAAATAACTTTAAGAGCGAAATTATTATTTAGCGAAATTATTATTTTTAGTTGATGATTCCTAATCTTTTTCAAGCAACCCAAGAATATTGGCGCAAGCTAGACGAACTAGAGGCTGCCTACCAAAAAGGCATGATACCTCTTGAAGAAGTAGATGCGAAAGTCGCTGAGTTGATGGCAGAACTGGGACAGGAGCGTCGAGCTACTTTTGCTTATCTGTGGCATGGCTGGCAGAATTTACTAACGACACAAAGAGAGACTATTATTAGCTTGGCTATTTTGATCGTTGTTACCTATGCTTGGCTTTTAAATCGTCCGGTCATCTGAATATAGCGCTACGCGCAAGTCAAGAGTCAAAAGTCAAAATTAGGCTTTTCCCTAGATCCCCAAATCCCTAAGTCCCTATTCAGACACTAGTAAATGTTGTACCCATCGAACTCACTTTGTAATAGTTCCTCGCCCAGAGTGCATCAATCCTTTACAATTGGAAACAATAGATTTTTAGACATTTCTCGTTAAATGCAATCTTAGGAATTCAACGCCATAAAGCGCGAGAATCATGTTGTTCGATACGCCTTTACATATTTCCCATACCGTACTCAATACCTTGGGGGTCAAAACATCAATACATTATGCATCAAGGATTCCCTCTAACAAAAGAATCCTGTTGGTGAGTAATCACCGTAGTTTTTTGGATGCGCCACTATTGATGTCGGCAATCAATCGTCCAGTACGTTTTGCTTGTCATCACTATATGAGCCAAGTTCCTGTGATGCGGGAGCTGATTTCTGTGATGGGAGCATTTCCTCTCGATGCTCCGAACCAGCGACAGAAAAAGTTTTTTCGGCAGTCGGCTGATTTTTTGCAGTCCCAGCAAACCGTAGGCATCTTTCCTGAAGGTGCCCAGCCCATGGTTCAAGTTAACGCGCCGCGTCAGATAAGCCCCTTTCATCGAGGTTTTGCCCATTTAGCTTTTAGAGTCCCAGTTCAGGAGTTGGCAATTTTACCTGTGGCGATCGCATCAACAGAAGAATATAGACATTCGGTGGCACCCCTCAAGCTGTTTAGTTTATTTGACCCTTCGGAACCATTATTTGATTGCGGGGGTTGGCATCCCGCTATTGTTTACCGCAGTGTTAATATCTTATTTGGTCATCCTATCTGGATTACAGAAGCTCAAAGACAAGATTATCAAGGCAGGCGAGGAACCTTGAGAGCTAAAGAATTGACTCAATCTTGCGCTCACCAGATTACTAAACTATTGCATCAAGGTTGCTAAATTTACGTTGCTTATGCCAATTTCTGAAAAATGCTTGCGTTTCTTAAAACCAAATGAGCCAAAATTAACCAGTCCTCTATTTATTTATTTGCCAGGGATGGATGGCACTGGTCGGTTGCTGCGATCGCAGTTGCCAGGATTGACAAAATTTTTTGACATCCGTTGTCTATCTATTCCCCTGGACGATCTTAGTGATTGGGCAGCCTTAGTTGAACAGACGGCAGCTCTGATTCGAGCTGAGCGCAAACTAGCACCATCGCGCCCTGTTTATATCTGTGGCGAGTCTTTTGGCGGTTGTTTGGCACTAAAACTCGCAGCCTACTCCCGTGATTTGTTTGATCGGATGATTTTAATGAATCCTGCTTCTACTTTATCTAATCAACCAATAGTGGGTTGGGGCTCAACTCTGGTTCCATTGTTGCCCACACCTTTATACAAAATGTCTGCTATCGGACTCTTACCATTTCTGATTGCTACTGAGCGAGTATCACCTCAAAATCAAAATGCCTTACTAACAGCAATGCAGTCTGTAACCGCAAGGACTGCTGCTTGGCGAATTTCTCTATTAAGTAGCTTCAATCTCGATGAGATGCCATTACATAAAATATCTCAACCAGTTTTGATTATTGCCTCTGAAGCTGATCGAATATTACCCTCTGCCACTGAAGCAGATAGACTAACTGGTTGTTTGCTCAATGCGAGAAAAGTTCTGTTGTCCAAGAGTGGTCATGCTTGTCTTTTGGAGAGAGAGATGCGACTTGCAGATATTCTGTACTCTCAGGAGTTTGTTGGGCAAGCTGCGCTCAAGAGTGAGAATTTTATTAGTAATTAAAATTAAGTTTTTATATAGCGGATCACAAAGTCATTCTGTAATTTTTAATGGCAAAAAATGACTTAGAAGAGATTCTGAAGTATTATTGCTTCAATTGACGGGAAATCAATAGATGCCAAAATATTTCTTACTATGTTTGCTCGCCACTGGATTTTTCTCCAGAGTGCCCCTTGTTAATGCTCAATCAAGACTTGCTGGAGAAATTTCACCTTTAGAAGCTCAAACTCAGAGCGAAGTAGACAACTTACTAATATCGCAAGATAAACCGATTGTCGTACCATCTGGGTCAGGAGAAACCATTAGCGAGATTCAGGTCCGTTTTGTTGATAAACAGGGTAATCCGACAGAAGGAAAAACTAAACCTGATATTATTACCAGAGAATTTGCATTGCAGCCTGGAGATGTTTACGATGCAGAGCTAGCTCAAACAGGACTAAGGGGAGTCAATAGGCTATTCATTATCGACCAGGCAACCCTCGATTTGGAACCAACGGGTGATAGCGATAGCGTAGTAATGGTGGTTCAGGTAAAAGAAAATAGTCAGTTTTTCTTCAGTTTTGGTTTAACGCTCGATCCGCCAACAGCTCTGAATGGACCAGCTCGCCCCACAACTGTAATCCCCATGTCAGACAGAGCAGGCGGCTTATCTAGTGGAGTTCGCCTTGGGTTGCTTAATCTTGGAGGCAATAACCAAGCGCTCACCCTAGGGATTGAAGGTGGCGAAGAACTATTTGGTTTAGATCTTGATTATCGTAAGTTTATCAAGCACGACAAGGGTTATGCGGTTAATTTCTTTAATCGTCAGGGCGTTGAGCCGGAATTTGATGGTGGCGATCGCGATGTCAACTTAGATAATGGAGATGATCCTTGGATTGGTCGGATTGGCGGCGGGTTTGAGGTTTTTAATTCTATTGCCAAAGATTTTCAAGGAGCCTTAGGGATCAACTATCAACTGGTGTCAGCTCGAGATGATGCTTTTTCCTCGGGGTTAGAGCCAGTAGATGAATTTGGGAATCAAATAACTTTCAGTGATGATGGTCAAGATATCTTACTAACCTTGAATTTTGCTACATCTTTAGACAAGAGAAATCGTCGCAGCAACCCGACCCAAGGCTATCGATTACTATTTCAAACAGATCAATCTATTCCGGTCGGTGATTCCAGCATTTTCCATAATCGTCTGGCGGCTAACTATACTCAATATTTACCTGTCCCTTTGTTCGGTTTTAGGGAAGGAGCAAAAACATTGGTTCTAAACTTTCAAGGAGGAACCGTTATTGGAGATTTGCCTCCCTATGAGGCTTTTAGTCTTGGGGGCTCTAGTTCGGTTCGGGGCTATGGCTCAGGGGAATTGGGCACAGGCCGCAGTTTTGTGCAAACTACCGCAGAATATCGTTTTCCCATTTTTGCGATGAGCGCTTTCAAAAAAGAATTTGACATCGGGGGAACTTTGTTTATTGACTACGCAACGGATTTGGGTTCGGGGGATACAGTCAAAGGAGAACCAGCAGAAGTGCGAGATAAACCAGGGGATGGCTTTGGTTATGGTGTGGGGTTGCGGACCTTAACTCCCATCGGAATCATCAGATTGGACTTTGGCATCAACGATCAAGGGGATACCGCAGTTATTTTTAATATTGGAGAACGTTTTTAAGCTAAGTAATGGGTAATGGGTAATAAGTAATGAGTAATGGGTAATGGGTAATGGTTAATAAGCAATGATAGTAATATGTAGAATCTAGGGAAAATTAGTAACTGAATTAAACTGAGAAAAAATAGTTAAACCATTGGGTATTTCATTACAATAGGCTGCATCTACAAATATTACTCGGATATTTCTTCTGGCGATCACTTTATTGGAGAATTAGAAACAAATCGCGCCAAAGTATTAGGTGACACGACTTGGAAGGTTAGCAGAAAAATGAGAAAGTAAAGAAGGAAATATAAGTCAAGAAAAATGCTTCCTCTAGTTGGCATACCCAGAACGATTGCAAAGTTCCTTGAATCATACCGAAAAGT
>NZ_ALVZ01000123.1 GCF_000332055.1 Xenococcus sp. PCC 7305
TGGCGTTGCTGAATCCAGATATGAATTCGTTTCGCGCAAAGGCGCAAAGACGCAAAGAAAGAAGCAAAGAAGATTAGTCCAAAATTCTTTCATGTTTTAAATCAGCAACGCCTTATTTATAAATTAAATAATTCCTTCGTTTAAAATATAAGATTTATTTTTGTAATAAGTGGCGCCGCATTTTATGAGAGAAAAAGCCCTTGAAGAACTAGCCTCTATCCTCAACCCCACCAACCCCATTGTCCAAGAAGAAACTCCTTTGTTAACTACTGTGAGCGCTTTAGGCCAAGCTTTGGGCATAACTATTCGGCCTCCTGCCCAATCGGAAAAATCAGACACCCTGGAGAGCATTGCCCGCGCTTCTGGTTTTCGGACTCGCCGAGTAACCCTGATTGCCAACTGGTGGCAAAAAGACTGTGGTCCCTTGCTAGCTTTTCGGCAAGAAGATAATCTTCCCGTGGCACTTCTAAATAACAAAGGCGCTAATTATGAAATGCTAAACCCCCTAGACTTGACTCGCAAAGCAGTGAACCGTCATGTCGCGACTAGATTACAGCTCATCGCCTATACTTTTTATCGTCCTTTACCTGATAAAGAAATCACCTTTTTTGACATTCTCAAATTTTCCCTAAGAGGTCGAACTTCAGACTTAATTAAAATTTGTTGGGTGGGTATTGCGGCAACCCTATTGGGGATGCTTACTCCGCAAATTACAGGTATCCTCATCGACCATGCCATTCCCGATGCCGATCGCAACTTATTACTTCAGATGGGATTAGGCTTATTTGCTGCAAGTTTTGGCATAGTTATCTTTCAATTAGCCCAAAGTTTTGCCCTTCTGAGGATTCAAACCCAAGTTAGCTTTGATACACAAGCGGCAGTTTGGGACAGACTACTAAAACTCAAACCAGCTTTTTTTCGTAAATATTCCACTGGGGATTTACATAATCGCGTTTCTGCGGTGACTCAGATTCGCGATCGCCTAAGCGGTAGTATTTTAAGGACTATATTCACTAGTTTCTTTTCCCTACTGAATCTGGGGTTGCTCTTGATTTATAGCTTTCCTTTAGCCCTAGTTGCGATCGCGATCGCTCTAATAACAATAATTATTACTACCATATTAGGTATAGTTACCCGCCAGAAAATACGACCTCTCCAGCAACTGTCAGGGGAAATATTTGGTCTAACAGTGCAATTAATCGGTGGAGTCTCCAAGCTAAGAGTCGCCGCAGCCGAATCAAAAGCCTTTGCTTGCTGGGCAAAAAAATATACTCAACAAGTTAAACTAATCTTAAGTACTCAGTCAATTGAAGATATTCTGACCAGTTTTAATATTACTCTGCCAGCAATCAGTTCCATTCTCTTATTTGGATTTGCGGTTTACTTGACTACCCAATCTCCAGCGTCAGGGTTATCCACCGGCAGATTTTTGGCCTTTAACACGGCTTTTATCACCTTTATTGCTAGTGCGACCCGCTTGAGCAACATCCTGATTGATATAGTAGAAATCACTATTTTATGGGAACGTGCCCAACCAATTTTTCAAGCTAAGCTCGAAGTAGATAGCCAGAAATTTCATCCAGGCAAGCTTTCCGGGGCCCTAAAATTAGATCAAGTTTGCTTTCGTTATCGCCAGGATAGTCCGCTAGTCCTAGATCAGATTAACCTAGAAGTCACACCAGGAGACTTTATTGCGCTTGTCGGACCATCGGGGAGCGGCAAGTCAACTATTTTGCGATTATTATTGGGCTTCGAAACTCCCATATCGGGAACCATATCCTATGACGAAAAAGACTTATCAGGATTAGATATTGCCGCTGTCAGAAGACAGTTAGGGGTGGTGTTGCAAAATGGTCGAATTATGAGTGGTTCGATTTGGGAAAATATTGCAGGAGGTGCCATTATCACCCAAGATGAAGCCTGGTTAGCATTGGAGATGGCAGGATTAGCCGATGATATTCAAGGGATGCCGATGGGCATACATACAATTATTTCTGAAGGAGGCGGAAATCTTTCTGGGGGACAGCGACAAAGATTATTTATTGCCCGTGCGCTGGTAAATAAGCCCCAGATTTTATTGTTCGATGAGGCCACATCAGCTTTGGATAATCGCACCCAGACAATTGTTACTCGCAGTTTGGCACAGTTGGGAGTTACTCGAATTGTGATTGCCCATCGCTTGAGTACGATTCGTCATGCTGATCGAATTTATGTGTTGCAAAATGGAAAAATATTACAGCAAGGCAAGTTTGAGGAATTAGCAGAAGTAGAAGGTTTGTTTGCCGATCTGATAGCCCGACAAATGACTTAATTTTTATAAGGTTAACGAATGTCCAAAGAAAAACGCAGTCTTTTTCGTCAACAAGCATTAGATCGCCTATCCTCCCCAGAAAGACTTGATAGATTGATGCAAGTTGTCGGCCCCAAGGATTGGTTGCCTTTGGGTGGATTATTAATTTTCGGGATATTAGCCATACTTTGGAGCGTATTCGGGAATATACCCATCACAGTAACAGGTAAAGGTATTCTCATTAATCCTCGTCGAGTGGTGCAATTGCAATCCCCAATTTCGGGAGAACTCCAATCTTTAAACATTAGCGATGGAAAATGCGTTGATAAGAATGAAATTTTGGCAATAATCGATCCTTCAGATACCAAACAAAAATTACAGCAACAGCAAGCTAAACTAACGCAATTAAAACAACAAATAGAAAAAACGATTTTACTAAGGCAATCAAGAACCGAATTGGAAACCAAAACAATTGCCTCAGAACGTATTAGTTTGCAACAAAGATTACAAGATGCCCAAAAAATAACTCCTCGTCTGCAAGCAGCAGGTTTAAATAGTCTTGAGCAAGAGCGTCGCAGCCTTCAGCAAAGTCTTGAAGATGCAGAAGAGCTTACCCCAGTACTTCAACAAAGAGTTCTCAAACAAAAGGAATTACAAGAATTGGGGGCAATTTCACAAGAACGAGTTTTGCAAGCAGAAAAAGAATATCGGCAAAGTCGTCAGCAGATTGCCGAGACTCAATCACAGTTACAAAAGTTGCAATTACAAGAAGCAGAACTACAACAGAAATATCGCGAAAACCTTAACAAAATTACTCAACTTAACTCTGAGCTGGAAAGTCTGAATACCCGTGAAAAACAGCTAGAGCAGGATAATCTCGAAGCAAACAATAGCGAACAAAATCAACTTCAAGACCTAGAACAAGCGATCGCCCGTTTACAAAAAGAAGTAGTAGACAGCAGTATGATTAAAAGTCCTCATGCTGGCTGCATGATAGAAATAACCGTTACGGTAGGGCAATATCTGAATCCGGGAACTAGCTTGGGAACTTTGCAAACCGATGGCGGAGCTGGGGAAATGATGAGTTTTACCTATTTTACGGTAGAGGATGGCAAGAAAATTAGACCCCAAATGCCAATTTTGATCACGCCAGACACGGTAAAACGCGCCAGATTTGGCGGAATTATGGGAGAAATCACCCAAGTTTCTGCTTTGCCTATTACCTCCGAAGGGGTAACCTCTGTGATAGGAAATTCGGAAATAGTCCAACAATTGATGGGAGAAGCAGGAGGCAAAATCGAAGCAATCGCCAATTTACATCCCAATCCCCAAACCTTTAGCGGCTATGATTGGTCATCTTCTAATGGGCCACAATTGGAAATTTCTCCAGGGACAACTACAACCGTTAGAGTGACAGTAGAAAGGCGATCTCCCATCAGCTTTGTTTTGCCAATTTTGCGCGAGTGGAGCGGTATTAAATATTAACTATGTTAGTTACTTTGCTTGATGATTCACTTGTCATAGGATTTCTTTGCACCTTTGCTAGGTCAGCGTTCCCTTGCGTCTGACGCCGACGCGGAGTCTGACCTCTTTGCGCGAGATAAAACATTAATTTAAAACTTCCTTTAAACGATGTTGCTGCCAGAGTGATTGATATAATCCATCCTGCTCAACTAACTCATCATGAGTTCCAGACTGGACAATTTTTCCCTGATCCATCACTAAAATGCGATCGCTATTGGCTGCCGCCGATAATTGATGAGAAATGAAAATCACGGTTCTTTTGTCTCGCTCAGGAGAAAGATTATTTAAGATCTCAGTGGCAGTCTCGTTATCCACACTAGAAAGGGCATCATCCAAAATCAACACCGGGGAATCTATCATCAAAGCTCTAGCCAAAGAAGTTCGCTGTCTTTGTCCACCGGAAAGTGTGATTCCCCGTTCACCAACCATGGTTTCATATTTCTTGGGGAAATTAATAATTTCTGGATGAATTTGGGCTTGTTTAGCCGCATACTCTATTTCTGCAGTTTCTTCCAGGGGTTCTCCGTAACGAATATTATTTTTGATCGTAGTACTGAATAGAAAACTCTCTTGAGGGACATAGGCGATCGCTTTCCTGAGATCCGGTAATGACAACTGAGTGATATCGTAGCCATCGATAAAAAGTTGCCCTGGAGCGACATCTAATAAACGAGGTAAAGCATTGGCTAAAGTCGATTTTCCAGAACCGATGGAACCGACAATTGCGATCGTTTCACCAGGTTGAATTGTAAAATTAAGATTATTGAGTGCGGGAACTTTGCTATCAGGATAGTTATAAGTCAAGTTGCGCGCGGTGATTTTCCCTCGGATCTCTTCAGTATTGAGGTTAATTGGAGTCTCATGATTCTTAACTTTGGCCTCGGCAAGAATAATTGATTCTATGCGATCTATACTGACTTCTCCCCTTTGAAAAGCTGTAATCGTGAATCCCAGCAAGGCAGTAGGGAATACTAGTTTTTCCACATAAAGAATAAGAGCGACAAAATTACCAACTGTAATTTCTCCTCTCGCGATCGCCTCTGTCCCCAACCAAAGTAAAATCAATAAACCAATATAGGAAATCCCTTCGATCATGGGAAACAATAAATTCCTAATTTGGGCAAGTTTGAGATTAGCTTTTAATAACTTCTGATTTTTCCGGCGAAATGCAGTCCTTTCCTGTTCTTCTTGAGCATAAATTTTAATCAAAGAAATACCACTAATATCTTCTTGAACCAACTCACTTAGCTCAGAAAGGCTTTCTTGGACTTGTAGTTGACTATCTCGCATCTTGCCACTGAAGAGTTGTACCGTAATAATCATCAATGGATACACCGAAATAGCCATCAATGTCAGAGGAACATTGATATTCAACATAAAAGGAAAAGTAAAGCCATAGGCAAAGATAATATTGACAAAACTTAAGACCACAAATCCCACCAAACGGCGGACATTATCCACATCGCTAGTCGCACGATTAATCAGATCTCCCGAGGAAACATTGCTAAAATAACTAGGTTCAAGAGTCAACAGATGCTGGAATATATTTTGTTTTAGATCAAACTCAACTTGTCTCCCCGCACCGAAAATCATAATCCTTGACAGCATTCTCATTCCCCACATGAGAGAAGCCAGAATGAGTAGAATTATTGCCTGATGTGATAGCTCAGAAAAACTGAAACCAATTTTTAGCTGGTCGATACTATTGCTAATCAGCAGAGGAAGATAAGCACTTACAATATTAACTAAAAATAGAGAAAGAATCCCCAAAGAAACCATCTTCCAGTGAGGACGTAAATAAGTTCTGATTGCCTTTAGCCTTGAATTTGCCATATAAAATTAAATATTTCTATTTTGTAAAACATTTCTTTTGAGGAAAAACTTAATCAAGAACTTAAATTGGCTGAAAAAATAATATTAACATCAGCATCCAACGACAAGAATTCGTTATGTCCGAGAGCAACAATTTGTTTCCTAGGAGTTCGACGAATTTTTTTTGATTAGTTGAACAACTAAGTAATAGGTTTTTTCCTAAATCCCCAAATCCCCAAATCCCTATTCAGAACCAGTAAATTGTATACTCATCGAACCCAGGTAATATTAGTATGAATTAAGAATTATTAACAATGGGATCATTGTACCAACTTGTTTGCATTCAAGGTTTACCAGCAATATGCCAACTTTGTGCGATAACCTATCATTATGCTAATCTGGGATTACCGCAAAAACTAAGGTTAAGGCGATGGTCCAGCTACAGTCAACCTCCCAGCCAGCGATTATCTATCCAGACAGTGATGGCAAACCAATGGCAGATAATACTAAGCAATTTCACTGGATTGTGACGATTCAGCAAAATTTGGAGTGGCTCTTTAAAGATAACCCCAATGTCTTTGTGGCGGGTGATTTGCTATGGTATCCCGTAGAAGGGGACAATAAGAAATGTACAGCGCCTGATGTCATGGTAGTTTTGGGTCGGCCTAAGGGCGATCAGCTTCGCTGGCACTGCGTGATCGCGGCTCCTATAAACAATGGGAAGAAG
The DNA here is from genome assembly GCF_000332055.1 of Xenococcus sp. PCC 7305. GTDB lineage: Bacteria > Cyanobacteriota > Cyanobacteriia > Cyanobacteriales > Xenococcaceae > Xenococcus. Next base: position 6,354 of record NZ_ALVZ01000123.1, read on the forward strand.
ACAATTTACCGCCTCAAATAGTTTTTGAAATTCTTTTACCAGGCAATAGACGGGCTGAGATGAGCCGAAAGTTGTTATTTTATGATCGCTTTGGTGTAGATGAATATTATCTCTACGATCCCGACAAAAATGAGTTGAGTGGATGGCTGCGTCGGGAAGGGTTCCTTGATGTCATCGAGCCGATCGCTGATTGGGTAAGTCCTTTATTGCAGATCAAGTTTGGTTTAGCAGACGATGAGTTACAACTTTTCCACCCAAATGGACAGCGTTTTTTGAAGTATATAGAAATTGCACAAAGGGCAGAAGATGAGCGCCAACCGGCAGAAGACGCAGAAAAAAAAGCGAGTCTTCTAGCGGAAAAGCTGCGGGAAATGGGGATTGATCCCGATCAAATTGGAGGTTAATGTTTTCGGCGTTGCTGATTTAAAACATGAAAGAATTTTGGACTAATCTTCTTTGCTTCTTTCTTTGCGTCTTTGCGCCTTTGCGCGAAACGAATTCCTGGATTCAGTAACGCCATGTTTTCCTACGTTTCATCGGAGTTGGATAATAATTTTTCTTCCCACTCGCGATCTGTTTTCTCACTGTTCTTGATGTCTTGGTCTAAGAGATCTGTTTCTGTTGTGTAGACTAGATCTTGCTCTCCAATAATTTTTTGCTGAGCGAATTGTTGGGCAAAATTAATTTTTTTCTCTAAAGAGCTATCTAAGTTTTTTAATGTGATCGCGCTTTCTTGCCGAGATTGATTGCGAACAGCAATTTTTTCATTACGTTTTTGAATCCAAAAATAGCGCAGCAAAGGAATTAAGAGAAAAGCAATTCCATAACCCAATAAAATTCCATAAATCGAACTCACAAAAGCAACAAAAGCACTACTAACCTCATACTGGAGCAGCGAGCCTAGCATCAAGGCCAAAATCAAATTGACGGCGCCTAAACCTATAGCCAACAAAATCTTGCTTCTACTTGCCTGACTAAAGCGCCAAAGCTGCTCTTCGAGGAAATCTGGCAGAGAGATATTACTGTTTTGAGTTGCGCTTACTTGTAATTCAGGAAAATAATAAATTAGGCCACCTTCGTTCGATACTTCTGGATAGCCATTAAACCGAATAAGAATCGGCAACATAAAATCTTCGCTATCATCAGTTTTATCTATAAAAGGAGCAACCTGTTCGGCAACAATTGACCCTTTATTCCTTTTAATTAATTGACCAATATTTGCATTGCGATTCTCTTCTAAATCAGCATTAGGATTGCCATCTCCAAAGAGAAAAGAATAAACAGCTTCGAGGAAGCTCATCTCATTATCATCATTGCTATTTTGTCTTGGCTGATAATTTCGCTGCTGATAATTTCGTGAAGAATAGTTAGGTTGAAACCATCGCAAAAAATGAGAAAAAGACCAGATATTGTAAAAGGAAATAAACCCACCGCCACCACGATAATTATCCCTTCTCTGATTATTATCATTAGAGCTGTAACTTAGAGAAATGACCATAATCGAGATTGCCAGCAACATTAATACGATCGAGGAGATCAAGACAATCCCAAAGGAAATCCGAATTAGATAAAATAAAACTTGCCAAACTTTTGACCACCATTGTTGCCATCGTAGTTGCCAATATTTGTTACGCAGAACAGCTCGGAAATTTTTAGGAAAACAATAGACAATATCCCCTGATTCAGCAACCTGTAGATTCCCATTGGCGTCAGCTGCCAAGGCTAACAGGCCATTTTGGGCTACATTGAGGTTTAATCCTGCTTGTGCGGCAACATCACCTACCGTAACTCGATAATTAAGATTATCGACTGAGTCCATAATCTGAGGATTTGGAGTCATAATGTTAGTTTAAAATTTGATATAAAATGTTCATGCCAGAGAATAATAGACAATCCCAGATTGCTATTTTAAGTTTATTGATGCCTAATCACTTACTTATCTACCTTAGATCATTTTTCACAGCGAAAGCCAAAACCCATTAAACCGCAGATATTTTGAGAATCACTGTATCAATGTTTAATGTTTAATGCTTAATGCTCAAACTCTGTTAGAATTCCCCAAACTAAAGTTAGTATTGCTGAATGAATAGTAACTGGAATATCTTTAAACATAAACTTCGGGTGGGTCGCTTTTTTCTTTTGGGGATTACGATTCTCATCTCTCTATTGATTTTTGTATCACCAAGTCCGACTCAGCCTTCAGAACGCATCAAAATTACCGTAATGATGCAGGCTCTTGAAGCAACTCAGTGGGAACCTTTAGAAGCTAGATTTGAAAAAGAAAATCCAGATATCGACCTTGTAATTGTCAAAGCTCCCAATGCCACAAATCTGGTAGAAGATCTTTATACTTCAGCTTTTATTTTGGGAGATTCTCCCTACGATTTGGCCTATCTCGATATGGTTTGGCTACCGAAATTTGCCGCTGCGGGATGGCTGCGAGATCTCAATGAATTTATCTCTCCAGAAGAACTTGAGGCTTTTTTGCCTGGAGATGTCGCTGGGGGCATATTTAAGGGGGGACTGTATCGGATGCCTTTTCGCTCTGATGGAGGGATGCTCTATTATCGCACCGATATGCTAGAGGAAAATGGTTATGAACCGCCTAATACCTTCGAAGAACTAGTTACGATCGCCGAAGATTTGCAAGCAAAAGGAGTCGCGAAATGGGGTTTTGTTTGGCAAGGGAAACAATATGAAGGTCTGCCGGCAATGTTTATTGAGGTCTTAGAGGGTTTTGGGGCCTATTGGATCAATGCTGACAGTTTAGAAGTTGGGTTGGACTCAGGAGATGCGATCGCTGCTGTGGAATTTCTCCGCAACACAGTGCAGAAAGGAATCTCACCTCCAGGAGTGACCACCTACGCCGAAGAAGAAAGTCGTCGTCTGTTTGAAGCGGGAGAGACTGTATTTCTGCGCAATTGGCCCTATGTGGCAGTCTTAGCCGCAGATTCGGGAATTGCGGGCAAATATGGCCTCAAGCCTATGGTTCATCGAGAAGGATATAGCAGTAGTGCTTGTCAAGGTGGCTGGGGACTAGGGATCACTTCCAGTTCACCTCATCCTGAAGAAGCTTGGCGTGTTATTGAATTTGTTTCTAGCGAAGATAATCAGAGACAGTTCACCATAGAGACGGGTTATATACCTAGTTTGCGATCGCTGTATAATGATCCTACCATTGTGGCGACATACCCTCACTATCCTCAATTATTGGAGGTTGTCGAAAATGCAACGCTCCGTCCACCGATTGTGCAATATGCCCAAGCATCAGACATCTTACAACGCTATTTAAGTGCTGCTTTAACAGATACCATGACCTCAGAACAAGCAATGAAAGCAGCCGCCTCAGAAACCCGTAGTCTATTAGCTGTCCCCTAATAATCCCAAATCAAATGAGTTCCGAGGACAAAATTGCGCTCAAACAGCTAGGAATTTCTGAATAACTTCTTGGCTCAATTCTTCCGTACTGCCTGAAGCCACAATGCCCCCTTTTTGCATCGCGTAATATTTATCAGCTTGGCGGACAAAATGCAGATGTTGTTCTACTAACAAAACAGAAATGCCTGTAGCTTCAATAATTCTTTTAACTGCTGCTTCAATTTCTAGAATAATCGAGGGTTGAATTCCTTCTGTGGGCTCATCTAAAACCAGTAAACGAGGTTTTCCCATCAGCGCCCTGGCGATCGCGAGTTGTTGTTGTTGCCCGCCACTCAAATCACCTCCCATACGAGATAACATGGTTTTGAGAACAGGAAAAAGATCAAAAATCTCTTGAGGTATTTTGTCGTTTCTTTTTCTGCCTTGAGGACGAGCTTCTAAGCCCAATAATAAATTATCTTCAACAGAAACCCGAGGGATAATATCTCTCCCTTGGGGAACATAGCCAATGCCTAATTTGGCTCGGCGATCGGGAGTTAGTTGAGCAATCGGTTTGTCGGCAAAAAATATATTTCCGGTACGAGATTTGAGTAATCCCATAATAGTTTTGAGCAGAGTAGTTTTTCCAACTCCATTGCGGCCAATCAAACAGACCATTTCGCCAGAGGGAATGCTCATATCAACATTACGCAAAATATGGCTTTCCCCATAATAGACATTAAGATTAGATATCCTCAATGCCAAATCAGTCTCTTGTTCTCCAGTCAATTCTTCCCTAGTCATTTCTACTTATTACTTATTACTTATTACTTATTACTTATTACTTATTACTTATTACTTAATTATCCGTTATACTTTGCTTCAATTTCTGTTTCTACTTGTTCAATTATCTCGTTTGGTAAATCCAAAAGTTCTAAAAGTCTTTGATATACAACTACTTCTTTTTCGTTGATTTCATTAGATCTAATAATTTCATAACTAAGTCTTAATACTCTTTCCTTTTCTCCGAAGTTTTTCAACTTAGCAACTAATGTTTCCAAAGGATTATTGAGAGCTAGATAATTTTGGAGTTCTTTTTTCAAACGATCTTGATGCTCTTCACTAATCGCGAATTCTCGACTCAAATTAGACAAAATCACCTCTGATTGTTCTGGGGCAAAATAATCATCTGCCCAAGCCATAGAAGCCGCTATTCGCAAAATATTTAGTTGTTCGGGTGTAATAGATGGGGCTTCTCCTAAATAAACTTCGATTACCCGAGGATCATTTTGCACTTCATCCATACTGCCTTCACAAAGGACAGAACCTTGGTGTAATACTGTTACTTGATCATTGGCAATTTGGCGAACAAACTCCATATCATGCTCGATCGCAATAATTGAGTGGCTTTCTGCTAAGGCTAGTAGTAAAGCACCAACATTTTTGGTTTCTTCATCTGTTAACCCGGCAGCCGGCTCATCTACTAACAATAAGTCTGGAGATTGGGCAACTAACATGCCAATTTCTAAACGCTGTTTTTCGCCATGAGATAACAAAGATGCGATCGCATCGGCTTTAGCTTCCAAGCCGATAGTTTCAATCAATCCGGCAACTGTTCTGGTTTCTGTCGCTCTGGGACGAGTAAATAATGTAGAAAATACGTTTTTGTTCCGGTTACAAACCAAGTCTAAATTTTCTCTGACGGTGAGATTAAGATAAACTCTAGGAGTCTGAAACTTACGGCCAATTCCTAGTCTTGCTATTTTAAACTCAGGAATTTTCTGGAGATTTTTACCTTTAAATAAGACTCTTCCTTCTGTCGGCTGAACTTTTCCCGTAATCACATCAAGAAAGGTGGTTTTCCCTGCTCCATTAGGCCCAATAATAACTCGCAACTCCCCAGTATTCATACTGAAATTTAAGTTATTTAAGGCTTTAAACCCATCGAAGCTAACACTTAATTGTTCGATTTCCAGAATTTTGTTCATTCTCAATTCTCAATTTTTAATTCTCAAACTCGCGCGTTCTCTTGCGCCTGTCGGCGGCGCGGGGTCGGGACCCTTCGGGTAGAGCTCCGCAAGCGTCAATTTTCAATTTTCCCCAAAAATATCCTGTTCTTCTTTTTGCACTTCAGGATCTTGTTCCAAACTAGGATAGGTTGCTGCTGGCTGACGATAACCAAACAAAGATAAAAGATTTTTCCAGCTACTATCTCTAATCAACCCAACAATGCCATCAGGTAAAACTGTCACCACAATCAGGAATAATGCCCCCTGGAAAAACAACCAAACTTCAGGAAAACTTTCACTTAAAAATGTTTGAGCGAGCCTTACCAAAAGTGTGCCAATGATGGCGCCAATTAAAGTGCCCCTACCGCCGACGGCAACCCAAATAACCATTTCAATAGAAAAAGCGACTTGCATAAAACTAGGGGTGATAATTCCCGTCTGAACGGTATATAAGGCTCCGGCAATACCTGCGATCGCGCCTGAAATGGCAAAGACCAAAACTTTATAACCTGTTGGATCATACCCAGAAAATCTCACCCTAGTCTCGTCATCTCTAATGGCAATTAACAAACGACCAAAACGACCACTAGTTAGCCAACGACAAAGATAATAAATTGCGACCAAAAAGATTACTGTCAAAATATAAAAGGTTCTTTGAGCATTAGCAGAACTAGCCAAGACCCCAAATATCGTTTCCGTATCAGTTTTGAGTCCATTAGTCCCATTAATCAGTTTTTGCTGGCCATTAAAAAAGTTAAAAAATACTAGTAAAGCAGCCTGAGTCAAAATTGAAAAATAGACCCCTTTAATTCGATTACGAAATACCAAATAACCAAGCAACCCGGCAACAATTCCGGGGATCACAATAATTGCGATCACTGTTACCGGAAAAGAATAAAAAGGTTGCCAAAAACCAGGCAACTCTTTAACCCCATAGAGGGTAAAAAATTCTGGTAATTGTCCATCAGGCAACTGCAACTTGAGATGCATTGCTAGGGCATAACCGCCCAAAGCGAAGAATATGCCATGCCCGAGGCTAAGTAATCCTGTATAGCCCCAAATTAGGTCAATACCCAAAGCGACAATTGACAATGACAAAAACCGACCGACAAGCCGCAAGCGAAAAGCAGGAAGCACCGCAGGCAAAATAACAGCAAAAATAATTACCAACCCGACAGCAATGCCAATTTCAATTAATTGCCTTTTTTTATTTTGCTTCTTCTCTAATTCTTTCCTACTAATCATTTTCAATTTTCAATTTTCCCCCATTCGAGGAAGTACTTTAGTGCAAGCAATTTTCAATTATAATTCTGCTGTTCTACCTTTTTGCGGGAACAACCCAGCAGGTTTAATTTGTAAGAAAGAAATAATCAGAGCAAATACCATCACTTTGGCCATACTGCTAGTCGCAAAAAACGTCAGGATATCAACTAACCATTGCAGGCTTTCGGCACCAGGCAGCATAAAAACTAATGTGCCAGAACCAATTAGATAACTAATAATGCCAATCCCAAAAGCTGCTAGCACCGAACCCAGTAAATTTCCGACACCGCCCACTACTACTATCATAAAAGTATCAACAATATAGTTCTGTCCCGTATTAGGCCCCACCGAACCAAGTAAGCTCACGGCACAACCCGCCACGCCAGCTAAACCCGAACCCAAAGCAAAGGTCAAAGCATCGACTTTAGCTGTAGGAATGCCCAAACAAGAACTCATTTCCCTATTCTGAGTTACAGCGCGAATTCTTAAGCCCCAAGTAGAGCGATTTAAGAACCAATAAACAGCGACCAAACAAATAATGGTTAAGATAATGATAAATATACGAGCGTAAGGCATTTGAAAACCTAAGACTTTCATCCCGCCTCTTAACCATCCTGGGGCAGTGACATCAACATTTCTGGCACTAAACCAGGCTTTGGTGAGCACAGAGGAGCTGCTAATTAAAAATCCAGTTACCACCGCGATCGCAGCAGATATTGGCAATAAAACTGTAATGGCCAAATTCCTAATTCTTTCCCAATCAGAACGGCGACGCGAAAAAATCATCCCACCAAAAAAGAACAGGCAAAATACCGCAAGACAAATTATCAGTAGCCAATTGGCACTACGAACAAATTGACGCAAAATGAGACTCACACCCCAGGTAGCTAATAAAGTTTCCAGCGGTCGTCCATAGAGGAAGCGAATCACACCTTTTTCCAGAATTAGGCCCGCGATCGCCGCGACCACAAAAGCGACAGGAATCGCAAATATAATATAAAAATCAAACCAAGGTTCTCCCAAAGGCTTGAAAATATTTTGCACTACAAATGTTGTATATGCTCCCAACATCATCAATTCACCATGGGCGAGATTAATGACTCCCATCAGCCCAAAAACAATTGCTAATCCCAACGAGGCAATCAGCAGAACTGAACCAATGCTAATGCCGTTAAATAAGCCTTCAATTAATGCAGACACAGATATTCCAATTATTTTGACAAGAAATTCTTTCTAAGGAGCAAGAAGAATAAGAGTAGAAGAAACCAAAAATATTACGGCACTTCATCCCTTATCCTTCATCCCTTATCCTTTATCCCTAGATTTTGTACTTACCGCCTTTGCTAGGATCTGTCCAGTCACAAGCATATCCTTTAGTTTCTGGTACATATTGATTCCAGGGAATGGGATCTACTGGTCCATCAGTAGCAGATACTATATCGAATAAACCATCATCTCTGACCTGTCCAATTCTTACCGTCTGAGAAATATGGTGGTTAGGGAACATCTTAACTGGACCTTGTGGTGCATTGAATTCTTGCCCAATTGCTGCCTTGCGCACAGCTTCTAGTTCAGTTGTTCCTGCTGCTTCAACTGCCTTTGCCCAAAGGTGAACCATAATATAAGCAGATTCCATAGGATCGTTGGTTACCCGATCTTCACCAAATTTAGCTTTGAAAGCTTTAACGAACTTTTCGTTTTCGGGACTTTCTACCGTTTGGAAATAATTCCAAGCAGCATAATGACCTTTAAGATATTCTGTCCCGATTTGTCTAACTTCTTCTTCTGCAATACTGACTGACATTACAGGATATTTATCCGCGGTCAGCCCAGCACCCTGCATTTGCTTGAAGAAAGCAACATTACTATCGCCATTAAGGCTATTAAAGATTACTCCACCATTAGGAAGAGCTTGTTTGATTTTGGTAATGATGGGGGTAACTTCTGTATTACCTAAAGGCAAATAATCTTCCCCAACTGTATTACCTCCTTTCGCTTTGAGCTGTTCTTTGATAATGGTATTCGCCGTACGAGGGAAGACATAATCAGAACCAACTAAAAAGAAATCTTTTCCTTTATTTTCTAGAAGCCAATCTACTGCAGGCTCAATTTGTTGATTGGGAGCAGCACCGGTATAGAAGATATTCTGGGAACATTCTTGACCTTCATACTGTACGGGGTACCACAGCATATGCTGCTTGGATTCAAATACGGGTAAAACCGCTTTCCGGCTGGCAGAGGTCCAACAGCCGAAAACAGTTACTACTTGATCCTTATCAATTAATTTAGTCGCCTTTTCGGCAAAAGTCGGCCAATCAGAAGCCCCATCCTCTTTAACGGGCTCAATCTGTTTGCCTAGAACCCCACCAGCGGCGTTGATTTCTTCAATTGCTAGCATTTCCGCATCAACAACTGTGGTTTCGCTAATGGCCATTGTTCCACTTAGGGAGTGGAGAATTCCAACTTTGATCGTATCTCCACCACTAGCTGAAGCAGGGGAGGAATCATCAGTGCTAGTACTCGGGGTATCACTACCACCGGCGCAGCCTTTGAGAAATACAGTAGCAGCTAATCCTGTTGACCCGTACAGTAAAAATTTACGTCTTCCTAATTTCGACATGGATGTATATTTACGAATAATTTGAGTTGAATTTGCTACTCATAAAGAGATAGACTTTTAGTGTGCGAGAAATATAAGTGTTTTTAAGTGTTTCTAAGTGTTCTTGTATGCTCATTTAAGCATTATTGTGGTGTAATTGTACTTGAAATTACCAAATAAACAAGATCACAATAAACGTAAAATAACCTTTAAATGGTTATTGCTATGATTCTTGTCTTTCTTCTCTGACATTTATTCCCAATCTACAAAGCCTATAGGAGTTACGGAAAAATCATTAAAGTTTTATTACAAAAATGAACTATAAAACTATATTAACGTTCTGGTTTGGCAAGCAAGAGGCTAATGATTATGGTAGACCGAGGAAATTTTGGTTTATTAAAGACCCAAATTGCGATCGCCAGATTAAGGAATTTTTTGAGCCCGTCTATCTACTAGCCAAAGCAGGGGACTTAGATTATTGGCAAGAAAACCCTTTCAGCTGTCTAGCTTTGATTATTGTTTTAGATCAATTTCCTCGCAATATTTATCGGGGTCAACCCCAAGCTTTTGCCACAGATTCCCAAGCCTTAGCATTCGCTCAATATGCGATAGAGAAAGGATATGATCGCGTTTTGTTACCAGTACAACGTTGGTTTATCTATTTGCCCTATGAACACAGTGAAAATCTGGCGAATCAGTATCTTGCGGTTCAATTATTTTCTACTCTTATAGATGATCCCGATAGTCAAAGTAGCATCGAATATGCGAAACGACATCTTAAGGTAATCCAGGATTTTGGAAGATTTCCCCATCGCAATCAAATATTGGGTAGAGAAAGTACTCCTGAAGAAATGGCTTTTCTAGAAAAACCAGGTTCTGGGTTTTGAGTAGCTCTGGGAATTTCTCTAAAGAGCATTCATAGAAACAAGACTCTTGCCAATTTTAGGTTTCTTTAGCAAATTTAGTAGTCTGGAACACGCTTAAAGTTTTAAAATGCAGGAATATGATTAAAAAAGAGTCTAAACCAAAGTAGTAATTCATAACAATGGCAAGCAAAAACGTTCACGTCAAAGCCCACAACCGCACAATCCATACCCGAGTCTATAAGTTTGTTTGTCAAGGCTGTGATAAAAAAGTAGAAAGGGAGACATACGCTACGATTTGTCCTTCGTATGGCAATAAATGCAAGGGAGTCCGGAAAGACTGTCAGCGCTATACCAAACACTAGGAAAATGTTTACCGAATTAAAATTGTGACTATGTGGATTGAACCTCCTCCCAAACCGCCTCAAGAGACTGAGCAGACTTTGGCTCAGCTAGCTCATTACTATCGTCAGTTGATTACCTATCATCAACAGGCAGCCGCGATCGCATCTTCTAAGTTATCTCAAGTAGATGCCTTAATCACAGCCAGTAGTTTTAGTTCTGTTGCCGCTTCTTGGCAATACCCCACTGCCAGTCCGACAGCATCCTTGAATAGGGCAGCAAATCCTGAATTGACCGCAGAGATAGAAGAAGTTCCGCAGATATTACCAGAAATTAAGCTGCCGACAAAAGATGTTTTAACCAAGATAATCCAAGAAATCCTGACCAGTAATAAGGGGAAAATGCTGCGTCTTGATTATCTCGCCTTAGAAGTTGGGGAAAAAATTTCCATACTTCCTCTCTACCAGCCCCAAGTAAAAGCCAGAGTCAGTCAAATATTGCAGCAAGGAGAAGATTTTGGCTTATGGTCAAATGTTCCCGACTCACCTGAATGTTGGACTCTTGACTTAGCCGATTTCCCCGATTTGTTAAATCGTCCTCCCTCATCTCGCTCGACAACGACCAAGAAAAGAAGGAGGAAAAGTACCAAGGCTAAAAAATCCCATAACCGTACTCGTCTGCCACCCTGCACCAAGATAGACGAACATGAAACCTTAACTGGTGCCATCAAAGCCTGTCTACGGGAACATTATCCCAAAACCATGGATGCCCATGAGGTTTTAGCTTGGATGTATCCTGAAGAGTTGGACGGGCCCACAAAAAACAAAGCCTATCAAGCTGTGAGTGATGGCTTAAATAAAGGCTGTTCTCGTAAGCATTGGCAAAGAGTGGAAATTGGGATTTATACCGTTGCTCCCGAAGAACTAGCATGATTTGAAGGCAGAGGGCAGATGGCAGAAGGCAGAGGGAAGATGGCAGAGGGCAGAAGGATTAATTCCTCTTTTCCTTCTCCATAATCACGGTTGACATGATTGTCTTGAAATTCTGCCACTACTTTAATATTTGCCTTCCTTACAATAAATGAGACAAATCAGGTTTTTCGGCTAGAGATTTGACAACCTTTTTAATGTCTTGAGTGCGGTTTTTGTTCACAACCAAAGTGACATCACCATCTCTGACGACAACTACATCTTCGAGGCCAATAGTGACAATAACCTCACCATCATTGCTGTTGTAAAAAATTCCGTCCTTGGTCTCGTAACCAATATGATGAGCTAGCTCGACATTTTCTTGATCTTTCTTGAGGAGCCTTTCTACCCCATTCCAATCTCCAAGGTCATCCCAACTAAAGCTAGCAGGAATTACATAAGCTAGTTCGGTTTTTTCCATCAAAGCATAATCAATACTTTGCTTTTCTAATTCTGCATAGGCATCTGGGCCTTTTCGTAGCAGAGGGTCAAGGATTTCTGGAGCATAACGACTTAATTCATCGAGGACTACTCCTGCCTGAAAAATGAACATCCCACTGTTCCAGCTATATTTTCCTGTATCAATAAATTTTTGGGCTGTTTCCTCATCAGGTTTTTCTGTAAAACGAGACACATTATATATTGGCAAATCATTAAAACAGTCTTGCTGCGCTGCTTGTTCGATATAACCGTAACCAGTGGCAGGGTGGGTTGGTTTAATCCCAAGGGTGACGATAGAGGGTTCTTTTAATGCTTGCTGGGCGGCAGCTTTTAAGGTTTGCTCGTAAGCAAGATTATCTCCAATCCAGTGATCCGCTGGAAAGAAACCCAATACAGCTTCTTTTCCATAACGTTTGGCAATCTCAATAGTTGCCCAAGCGACTGCAGGGGCCGTATCTTTTCCTTCCGGCTCGATCAGTAAATTGGCTTCTGGTAAGTCGGGAAGTTGTTCTTTAACCCCATCGGCGATAATTGAGGATGTAATTACCCAGAGATTTTCCCATCCTCCTGCCAAATCTAATAAGCGATCAGCAGTAGATTGGATCAAACTTCTACCGCTGCCATCTAAACATAAAAATTGCTTGGGGCGCTTGAGACGACTGACAGGCCAAAAACGTTCGCCTTTACCACCAGCAAGAATAATAGGGATAATTTGTGTGTCCATGCAGCTTTACTTCAATGTGGGAGTTACCAATTACTAATATATTGCCAGGCAATCATTGATTCGTCTGTAGCAAGTCGATGATTTATTGTCAATTATTGTCAGCCAATGCTGATTAATCCGTAATCTAGCATAATTAATTTCTCACTCATTTTTCCCACGATATGATTGCCCAGCAACTGCTTCGCAGATCGTCAGCTTAACAAAAAAAACACCAGCACAAATTCCTTAGCAGATTTATTCCCAATTGTTCAACCATCTGTTACAATGTCTTAACAATAGGAATCGAAAACATTGCTTCTTAAGTTAATTTAAGACGCCTGGGTAGTAGTTTCTTATTAACAGTCAGGTGCGATATCTTACCTAGCCTCACAAAATAATTTTTATATTTTATCGAGTGACAAAATAGGGGAGATTATAAAACGAACTTTCCGACGATAGAGATATTGAGTCTGACGCAACAAAAAACTCCTTGTCTACATTATTAAATTGTCACTTAACAAAAAAAGTATGGCAGAAAAGCCAACTATAGCCGTCTCTCACTTAGGTTGTGAGAAAAATCGTATAGATTCAGAACATATGCTAGGTTTGCTGGCAGAAGCAGGTTATCGAGTAGACTCCAGCGAGGAGCTAGCAGATTATGTAGTTGTTAATACTTGTAGCTTTATCCAGGCTGCTAGAGAAGAGTCCGTAAAGACCCTAGTCGAATTGGCCGAAGCTGATAAGAAAATCGTCATTACTGGCTGTATGGCACAGCATTTTCAAGAAGAATTACTAGAGGAAATTCCCGAAGCTGTAGCTGTGGTTGGTAGTGCTGACTATCACAAAATAGTTGATGTCATTCAACGTGTAGAAAAAGGAGACAGGGTTAGCGAAGTTTCTAGTCAGCCCGAATATATCGCCGACGAAACTGTTCCGCGCTACCGTACGACTACCGAAGGAGTTGCCTATGTTAGGGTGGCCGAGGGTTGTGATTACCGGTGTGCGTTTTGTATTATCCCTCACCTGAGGGGCAATCAGCGGTCGCGCTCTATCGAATCCATTGTTACTGAAGTTCAGCAGCTTGCTCAGCAAGGGGTCCAAGAGATCATCTTGATTTCTCAAATTACTACTAACTATGGTGTAGACCTTTACGGTAAGCCCAAGCTGGCAGAATTATTGATTGCTTTAGGACAAGTAGACATACCTTGGATCAGGATTCACTATGCCTATCCTACGGGCTTGACTTCAGAAGTAATAGCTGCGATTCGGGATACTCCCAACGTCATACCCTATCTTGATTTGCCTTTGCAACATTCTCATCCTGAAATATTAAAGGCCATGAATCGACCTTGGCAAGGAAGAGTAAATGATGCCATTATGGAGCGGATCAAACAGGAATTGCCGACTGCGGTGTTTCGTACCACTTTTATTGTGGGTTTTCCCGGAGAAACAGAGTCTCATTTCCAACATTTGACAGAGTTTGTAAAACGTCATCAGTTTGATCATGTAGGTGTATTTACATTTTCTGCTGAGGAGGGAACTGCTGCTTATGATATGGGCGATCGCATTGAACCAGAAGTTATGGATTATCGACGCAACATCTTAATGGAAATCCAACAACCCATTGCCGCGGCGAAAAACCAAGCTTGTATCGGTAAAACCGTAGACGTTCTGATTGAACAAGAAAATCCTCGTACTGGGGAGTTTATTGGTCGCTCGGCAAGGTTTGCCCCAGAAGTAGACGGCATGATCTATGTCCGTGGCAATAATGCGAGTTTAGGTTCTATTGTTCCTGTCAAGATCACGGGAGCAGATATTTACGATCTTTATGGCGAAGTTGCTCCTATAGCAGCTTATTCAACAGTCTGATTTCCGATTGCTGAAGTCCGCCCTTGGATTCCTTTTCAATCTTTTGAGTGGGGATCACTACAGCTAACAACGTTAAAAACTGTAAAGTTTTTTTAAGTAAAACTAGTAAAAACATAGAAAAAATATACTTATGACAGTCACTTTTAGAGATTTGGGCTTATCCGACGCTTGTGCAGAACAATTAGAAAGTATTGGTTTTGTCGAGCCTACAGATATTCAAAGACAAGCGATTCCTGCTCTTTTAGAAGGAAGAGATATTTTTGGCCAGTCTCAAACCGGAACAGGGAAAACAGCAGCCTTTGCCTTACCCACTTTAGAGTTAATAGATAGTGATGATAAATCAGTACAGGCTCTAATCCTAACTCCTACTAGAGAATTAGCTCAGCAGGTAGGAGAAGCTATTAAAGATTTCACCGGGAACAGAAGATTATTTGTCCTTACTGTATATGGTGGCCAGTCGATAGAAAGACAAATTCGCAGCTTGCAGCGCGGAGTCCAGATTGTCGTGGGGACGCCAGGAAGGATTATTGATTTGCTCGAAAGAGGTAAATTGCATCTTGATCAACTAAAAGTTGCCGTACTAGATGAAGCTGATGAAATGCTTAGTATGGGCTTTATTGATGATGTGAAAAAAATCCTGCGTCAGTCTCCTGAGACCAGACAAACTGCTTGCTTCTCAGCAACGCTGCCTAGGGAAATTAAAGAACTAATCAGCCAATTCTTGACGAGTCCTGTAGTAGTTAAAGTTAAGCAACAGGACGCGGCTCCGACAAGAATTGACCAGAAAGTCTATATGGTGCCCCGGGGATGGCAAAAACATCAGGCATTACAGCCCATTTTAGAAATCGAAGAACCAGATACGGCAATCATTTTTGTTCGAACAAAGCGAACTGCTAGTGAGCTAACAATTAAGCTGCAAGAAGCTGGGCATAGCGTAGATGAGTATCATGGCAACTTAAGTCAGATCCAACGGGAACGCCTAGTCAAACGCTTTCGCGATGGCAAAGTCAAAATGATTGTGGCGACGGATATTGCGGCTCGTGGTTTGGATGTAGAAAACCTAACCCATGTTATTAACTACGATTTACCCGATAACGCAGAGACTTATATCCACCGTATCGGTCGGACAGGGCGCGCTGGGAAAACTGGGACAGCGATCGCGTTGATTCAACCCATGGATCGTCGCATGTTGAAACAGATTGAGCGTCGTCTGCGGGTGAGATTGGAAACAGCTAAGATCCCGAATCGCGCTCAAGTAGAAGCAAAACGCATCGATAAATTGCAGGCAACAGTCAAAGCAACCTTGGCTGGTGAGAGAATGGCATCTTTCTTGCCTCTAGTAAGAGAGTTGAGTGATGAGTATGATCCCCAGGCGATCGCGGCAGCTGTTTTACAGATGGTTTATGATCGCGATTGTCCAGAATGGATGAAATATGATTGGGAAGTACCTGAGGCTGGAATCTCTAAACCCATTATCGGCAAGAAAAAATACAACAATCGCAACTCAGGAAAAGATCGTTATCGTGGTAGATCAGCTTCTGGTAGCAAACCATCGATTAATAGAAACAGATCACAAGGTAAAATAAGTTCTGGTGTAATAATTAGCGAAAAGTAAGAAGCATAATTTGGGTAATGGGTAATAAGTAATAAGTAATAAGTCCCATGTTCGTGGGATCAAGATAATAAGTATTCTTTATCAGTCTTGTTGCTTATTGCCAGTTTATTTATACCTGAATTTACTAGATTTAATGGCTGTTGAGTTTTGAGTGCCTAGATAACTTAGAACTCAACTCTTTGATGAATAGAAAAAAATAAATTAACTATCTTACTCATAACTAATTAATCAACAACTGTTAACTGTTAACTGATAACTGATAACTGAATACATATTGTGACTCTGAGCATTTCTTCCGCCAATTTACCCCAAGCTTCCGAAGCTGCAAACCGTGCGAATAACTGGCAAGGTTTGATTGAAACCTATCGGAACTATCTTCCTGTAACTGACACTACTCCTGTCGTGACGCTTCTGGAAGGGAACACCCCTTTGATTCCGGTTCCTGCGATCGCAAACATCATTGGTCGTCAGGTCAAAGTTCATGTCAAATATGATGGCTTGAACCCCACGGGAAGTTTTAAGGATCGGGGGATGACGATGGCTATTACCAAAGCCAAAGAAGCTGGAGCCAATGCGGTTATCTGTGCCAGTACGGGGAACACCTCCGCAGCAGCAGCGGCCTATGCTCGTCGAGCAGGCATGCGGGCTTTTGTGGTGATCCCAGATGGTTATGTGGCCTTGGGTAAATTGGCTCAAGCTTTGCTCTATGGCGCAGAAGTGATTGCGGTGAAAGGCAATTTTGATGATGCGCTAAATATTGTGCGGTCAATTTCAGAGAAATATCCGGTTACTTTAGTCAATTCGGTGAACCCCTATCGTTTGCAGGGACAAAAAACCGCGGCTTTTGAAATTGTTGATGTGATGGGCGATGCTCCCGACTGGTTATGTATTCCTGTGGGCAATGCGGGAAATATTACGGCTTATTGGATGGGATTTAATGAATATATGCAAGATGGTAAGTCTAGTCACCTGCCAAAAATGATGGGCTTTCAGGCGGCTGGAGCAGCACCTTTTATTGCCGGTCATCCAATTCCCGATCCCGAGACGATCGCTACAGCAATTCGGATTGGGAATCCTGCAAACTGGGAAAAAGCCCATAAGGTGCAACAAGAGAGTTATGGAGAGTTTAATCCTGTAACGGACGAAGAAATTTTGGATGCTTATCGTTTGTTGGCCTCGGAGGAGGGAATCTTTTGTGAGCCTGCTTCGGCGGCTTCGGTGGCTGGTTTGTTGAAGGTGAAAGACCAGGTGCCAACAGGAGCGAATGTGGTTTGCGTGCTGACGGGTAATGGATTGAAAGATCCCAGCAGTGCGATCGAATATAGTGTTAATGAGACTTATCAAGGGATTGAAGCAAATATTGATGCTGTGGCAAAGGTTATGGGATTTTAACGGGGCTTCGCCCTTGAAGGCAGAGGGCAGAGGGCAGAGGGCAGCGGTGAGACCCCGCGCCGAACCTCTCTAAATCTCTCCTGAAAGGAGAGACTATATTGTTCCCCTTCCTGTAGGA
>NZ_ALVZ01000124.1 GCF_000332055.1 Xenococcus sp. PCC 7305
ATTTACTGGTTCTGAATAAGGATTTGGGGATTTAGGGATTTGGGGGTCTAGGGAAAAGCCTATTAATTCGTGGTTCAACTTGGGAAATTTAATCAAAAGGAAAATTCGTCGAACTGACGTTGGTCAGCGTTCCCTTGCGCCTGACGGCGGCGCGGGGTCTGACCGCAGGGTCGCTCGTCAATTTTCAATCAGCCATTTACTAGCAATAGGCATTCTCCAACCTGTCCCAAAAGCACGATCCGTAATTTTCAACACTGGTGCTGCTTGTCGGCGCTTGAATTCAGCACGAGAAAGCAGTTTCATAATTCTTCTGACTATGGCTGGTTCATATCCTACTTCGATGACCTCTGCTTCTGACTTATGCTGGCCAATAATAAGATCGAGTATGCTATCTAGTATTTCGTAGGGTGGTAAGGAGTCTTGATCTGTTTGTCCTGGTTTTAATTCCGCACTGGGAGGTTTATTGATGATGTTTACTGGGATAATCTCAGAATCTTGGTTTAACCAACGACAAATATCGAAGACTTTGGTTTTCGGGACATCGGCAATTACGGCTAAACCTCCGTTCATGTCTCCATATAATGTGCAATAACCGACTGCCATTTCGGATTTATTCCCTGTGGATAACAACAAGTAACCAAATTTATTGGAGATTGCCATTAAGAGATTGCCGCGTATCCGTGACTGAATATTTTCTTCGGCAACCCCAAATTCGGTATCGGCAAACAACGGTTTTAAGATCTGGTCGTAAGCTGTCATGCCTTCTTGGATTGCGAGTTTGTGACTTTTAATGCCTAAATTCTTTACAAGGGCGATCGCATCTGTCACTGAATGCTCAGAACTATAGGGGGATGGCATCAGTACACCCAAAACATTTTCTTGACCCATTGCAGCTGTCGCGATCGCAGCTACCAGGGCTGAATCTATACCACCACTCAGACCAAGTAATACTTTAGTGAAACCACATTTTCTTGCGTAGTCTTGCACTCCTAAAACTAAGGCTTGGAAAATTTCCGCTTCTGCTTGCTGCTCTATTTCTTGTGCAATGCTATTAGTCTCTGGGTCGACAAGATTTTTATTATCATCTAATTTCACTGTTATTAAATCTGACTCGAAACTTTTACCACGAGCTAAGATCTGAGCTTCTTTATTTAAAACAATACTATTGCCATCAAAAATCAAATCATCGTTGGCACCTACTTGATTGACATAGATAATTGGAATCTGATGACGAGTTACCGCATGATGCAAAATCTCTTCCCGTAGTTTATTTTTGCCCACAGTAAAAGGAGAAGCCGATAGGTTTACTATCAGATCAACTCCTGATGCGACCAAATCGGCAATGGGATTAATTTCATAATTGCGTTGACCCCAAAAGTCTTCGTCATTCCATAGGTCTTCACAGATCGTAACTCCAATATTGAGACTTGAGTTTTTTGCTGCACTAGAAGAGGATGGCAATTTTAAGCTGAAAATATTAACTTCATCTCCTGTTTGGAAGTACCGATCTTCATCAAAAACATCATAGGTGGGGAGGAGGCGTTTATGGAATATTTGTTGGACTTGGCCATTTTCTAACAAGGCCATACTATTAAATAAGGGTTTTTGTCCTTTAGCTCTGGCCTGGGGATTTGCGGTGACTGTTCCGACTAAAATAGCAATTTGAGTAGGTATATTTTGTGCGATCGCATCTAGTTTTTGTGTCATCCCATCGATAAAACGCGGATAGAGCAGCAAGTCTCGGGGCGGATATCCACAAAGAGATAATTCAGGAGTAAGTAATAGTCTCGTATTTTGGCTGGCTGCTGCTTCTGCGGCGGTGATTATTTGGTGAGCGTTATGATTTATATCGCCGATGGTGGGATTTAATTGTGCGATCGCGATTTTCATAAAGTTTATATTTTTTCGGGCAAAGTTGATTTTAAGTTCTAAACAAAGATGTTTATCGCTGCTTAGCCATTGCAATGACAGCTTTCACTGTAAAGTCACGAATATCATTCAGGGTGGGAAGGGGATCGACTCCAGCATAAACTAATGGAAGCTCTTGGTTCTGCCAAACCCAGATTTGCTGTCGCTGAATATCGATGAGCCAGGCAAGCTGGGTCTCTTTGCTCAAGCAGTGCAGGATTTTTTTCTGGAGTTCTAAGGTGCTTTGATCGGGTGAGCGAATTTCAATTAACCAATCTGGGGAACCCTGGAGTGGGCCGTCTTCTTCTGAGAGGCGGCTGCTTTGAACAACGGAAATATCTGGCACGGGTGATAGCGGGGGCACGATGCACCGAAGTTCTTGGATAGCTTCGTATTTTTTGGTTTGATTGTTGATCGCGTTAACTAGGTTGCGCTGGAGGCGAGAATGAAACAGAGTTGGCATCGGCTTTTGCTGGGGGTGCCCATTGATAAATTCCCAGGCAGGAGAAGCTTCAATATTTGGTTGTTGGAGAAAACTGGCCAAGGGACTGGTAATGATAGGAGATTGCATAGTTACCACAGATACATCCAAAAAGATGCAACTTTTTTTGAGTTCTTAGTATTATTATTAGCGCAAGAAAAGCAACTCGCAAAGAGCAGAGATTCTATAGTTGGAAGCTAATTTTGAAATGAGCGTATTTTCTTAATTTCTACAGCGAGCGCTAGACTCATTCAGTTTCTTTGCCAAAACGCGATCGCTATATTAATAACTACTTCTGACGATAAATTTCTCGACGATGACCAACTTTGATAATTTCTATTTTTAGCTGACTGCTTCCACTCAATTTTATATGATGCCATCTTGTTTTAACTCAGCAAGTAAATCTGCATGGCTAGTGGTTGATTCATCCCGTCTTTCTGCTGCGATCGCTAAATCTTCTATGTCTTCTAGTAGTTCTTCAAATTGAGCAATAGGTAAAATAACTGCGGTTTTTTCCCCTGACTCATTAGTAATGTAATTTAAAGCTAATTCTTTCGTATTAATCATAATCGCTATTATTTAGTTCATAAAACTAATTATAAACAGCAATATATTAAGTAGTAGCGAGCACATCATCTTAAATCTAGCAGCGATCACCTGAATGATTCTTTCTCAAAAACGCGATCGCTTAGCGCCTTGTCTCACGCGATCGCCTAAAACCCGGATTTTTTTGCTGAATTAATCTCTTACTTTCGTAATTTCAGTAATATCTTTTCCTTCCAAAATCGTCCCCTGAAGATTAGCGCCCTGAAGATGAGCCCCTAAATTTTCAGGCTTTTCTCGTAATGATGCCTCATACTCTTTAATCAGATTAGCTATTGCTTGCTTCATCGAACGAACTACCATCAAACCAGCAATCTCTTCCGGCTTAGTTTCTAGTCCTAAAGATTATAAAAGTTCAACTCCATTTTCGGCTAAGTCATCCCACTGCAAAAAACTAACATTAACTGCACCTTTCCCCAAGGCCACCAAAAGACCCTTAAAATCTACTTTTAGCTCTTTTTGTAACAGAGAACAAAGCTCCCAAAAATTCTCTCTGCGTCTTTGCCCAGAACCCGGAGCTGGGTAAACGTCTTTGCGCGGGACAAAACAAATGATGGGTTACGACAGAAATCAAAATTTATCGGCAAAATACCAGAATTATCAATCTGCTCAACCCATCCCACAAAAGAAAAGATTTAATTTATAACGTAACTAAATCGTGAATCATTGGCAAACTGTCAACCACCATTGCTGCACATAACAACATCATATAAAGGATCGAAAACTTGAACAAAGAACGAGCTAATTGTTTATCTGTGGGTTCTTGTTTCAATTGCCAAGATTTCCGCAATAGTCCATATCCCAAGTAAACTGCGATCGC
Organism: Xenococcus sp. PCC 7305; assembly: GCF_000332055.1. Lineage (GTDB taxonomy): Bacteria > Cyanobacteriota > Cyanobacteriia > Cyanobacteriales > Xenococcaceae > Xenococcus. The sequence continues at coordinate 3,813 of NZ_ALVZ01000124.1, forward strand.
ACCATAGAACAAGCCAGAAATTCCTAAAGGAAAGACTAACAACAAACTACAAGGGACAGTCAGTAAACTATAAAGCCAAATCTGCTTGGCCGTCGCTTCTTCTCCAGCTACCACAGGTAACATAGGTACGCCCACCTGCGCATAATCATCCTTGATCATCAGTGCCAAAGACCAGAAATGGGGGGGAGTCCAGAGGAAAATCAACAGGAAAATAATCCAAGGAGCCACACTCAAATCGCCTGTTACTGCAGCCCAACCAACGAGGGGCGGAATTGCCCCCGCCGCACCACCGATCACAATATTTTGCGTGGTATGGCGCTTTAGCCAATGGGTATAGATCAACATATAGAAGACAATCCCCGACATCGCCAAACAAGCCGCCAACAGATTTACCCAGACAGTGAGAATGGAAAAAGCGAGTATGCCCAAAACAGTGGCAAAGATTAAAGCGTTGCGAGGTTGAATTTTGCCAGAAGGAAGAGGGCGCTTTCTTGTCCGCACCATCGTATAGTCAATGTCGCGATCGTAAACGCAATTGAGTACTTGGGCAGAAGCTGCGGCTAGGGTTCCCCCAATTAAGGTGATTAATAACAGTAAAGGTTGAATTCTTCCTGATGAGGCGATCGCCATTGCCGCGGCAGTAGTTATCAGCAACAGAGGAATAATCCTGGGCTTGGTGAGTTGATAATAACTAGTAATTGTTTCGAGTATGTTTTGACTTTGACGGGCGGTATTAGTGCCGAGCATAAATTTTTTCTCTTCTCAAATTGCGATTAATATGAAGCTTTTAATGCTTTATCTTTGTATTTAAGCCCAACTAATAGGTAATTAAGCCTATTTTTAAGCTTTAGTTCTTAATTGCTGTTTTTTGGTATTCCTTGTTACGAGTTCTTACTAAACGATGAAGGATCAGGGATAAAGGATGAGGATGAAGTTTCCCCTCTGCCGTGTTGGCGAAATGCTAGGACAGTAAAAGCGACTAGAACTCCGAGCAAAGTTGCCCCGATCACCTGGTGAGTTACGGTGAGGGGTTCAACTTGGAGATGCAACGAGAAAGTGGCGATCCCCAGCAATATTTGTAAGATGACTAAGCTCCCAGCGGCGATCGCGAGGATTTTGAGATTTTTTGGTAACCCAGGAGTTCGATAAGCTCGCCAGCAAAGAAATGCGATCGCCAGAGTTGGCGGAACCACCCCAATAATGTGACTATTCATCACATTGCAAAGTTGGGAATTGCCAAAGCATTGATGTAATGCCCAACGAGAAGCGACTAAACCACCGATTAAGCTTTGTACATAGATCAGAGTTGCTGCGATTAAGCCCGAAACACCCAGGGTTCGAGGAACAGTGAAATTACTGGTCACAGGAGTTAAACTCGCGCCAATCACAATCAAAATGCAGAAACAGAGCAATGCCATTGCCAGATGGGCAGTTACGATATCGAATCGCAGTAATTGGGTTACAGTTAAAGCTCCCAAAATTCCCTGAATAATAATGCTAGCGAGGGCAACAGTGGCGGCATAGGGTACCCAGGAAGGTAACTCTTGGCGCCACCACCAAGACAAACCACATAAGGCGATCGCGCTGAAGCCAATCAATGATGCATCCAGGCGGTGAAACCATTCCAAAAATACTTGGAGATTCATCTGCTGAGTCGGAACCAATTGACCATAGCATAGGGGCCAATCAGGACAAGCTAAACCCGCATTCATCACTCTGGTCGCACTACCGACAGCCATCAACAACAGAGTCGCGATCGCGATTTTCCACACCAAGCGACGAATCCAAGTTTGTGGTGTCGCTTCAGTATCTATAGTTTTTTGCTGTGGGTTTTGAAAGAACGATTCTGTCATGGAAATTATGAATTATCAGTTGGTTTATGATGAAGAAAATATTGCTATTTAAATTTAAAATTCTTTCCTTATCACTGTAACGAGACTTTGTGAGTATATGTACCGTTTCGAACATTCTTCAGATTGCTTTAAAAATTGAGTTACAAAAGTACATACTACCTAAAGAAAAGATTAATTTTCCCCCAATTTTTCTTCAAAATGCATTAAGCATTGTTCCTTAAATTAAATAAAAAGATCTTAAAAAAATCCAAAGAATTGACAGAAATAGTACTGTTATACAATTTCTTACTGCTAGTTTGTCTTACCCTAGTACAAGGACGAGATTGGCTGTTGAACTGCAATTTTATGTAATTACATTCATTCATTATTACCTCTCTAATTTAGTCCCTATATCATAGTTAAACCACTACCAAATTCAGAAAAATCCGTGAACGTTCCCAGCAATATTATTACTTTAATAGCAGGTGTTATCCTGACCTTGATTAGCCTTTGGTATGGCCAAAACCATGGACTAATGCCTGTTGCTGCATCAGAAACTGCACAGCAGGTTGATGACCTCTTTAATTTGATGATGACCATAGCAACAGGTCTATTTCTCTTAATAGAAGGGGTTTTGATCTATTGCGTGATTAAATTTCGTCGCAAGGAAGGAGACACCAGCGATGGGCCTTCTGTAGAGGGGAATGTCCCTCTAGAGATTGTCTGGACAGCGATTCCAACAGTGATTGTGTTTATTCTCGCCATCTATAGCTTTGAAGTCTATAACGCGATGGGAGGATTAGATCCTATGGCCTCAATGGATCATGGTGGCCCCCAACTGGCTCATGAACATCACGATCATGGGCAATTGGTCGCTTTCGATCCTGATAATGACTATATTGCCCTCGGATTAGGAAGTTCACCTGCCAGCGATCCTAATGTGGAACCTTTAGTTGTTGAAGTTTTGGGGCTTCAATATGCTTGGATTTTTACCTATCCAGAAAGTGGAGTTATTTCAGGAGAAATTCATATTCCGGTGGATCGTCCTGTGCAATTGAAAATGACCGCAAGTGATGTCATTCATGCCTTTTGGCTACCGGAATTTCGTCTCAAACAAGATGTGATTCCTGGGCGAGAAGTGCAATTAACGTTTACCTCCAATCGTTTAGGTAACTATCCCGTAGTTTGCGCCGAGCTTTGTGGAGCTTTTCACGGTGGCATGAAAACAACTTTGACTGTAGATAGTCCGGAAGATTTTGATCAATGGATTCAAGATAATACCTTTGCCCTAGTTGATACTCCTGGAGACGTAGCAAATTTAAAAGTCAAGAGTCAAAAGTCAAAAGTCAAAAGTTAGTAATTATCAATACTTCCCCATTTTGAGGGTAAGCAATTTTCAATTTTCAACTCGCGCGTTCCTTAGCGGATTGAAAATCCGCAGGGTCGCTCGTCAATTTTCAATTATTAATTAATAATGTCAGAAATAGCAATCGAACATCCCCAAAGAAAATGGCAAGATTACTTTGGGTTTAGTACCGACCATAAAGTAATCGGGATTCAATATTTAGTTACAGGCTTCTTTTTCTACTTTGTCGGTGGGATTCTCGCCGAGGTTATGCGCACCGAGCTTGCTACCCCAGACCCTGATCTTTTACAACCAGAGGTCTATAACCAATTTATGACCATGCATGGGTCAATTATGCTGTTCCTCTGGATTCTTCCTGCGGGGGCTGCTTTTGCCAATTTTTTGATTCCTCTAATGATTGGCGCTGAAGATATGGCATTTCCCCGACTTAATGCCGTAGCATTTTGGATGATTCCTCCCGGGGGCATTTTGCTACTATGTAGCTTCTTCGTCGGCGCACCCCAATCTGGCTGGACATCTTATCCCCCTCTTAGTCTTGTAAGTGGTGTTTGGGGGGAAGAAATTTGGATTTTGTGTCTGCTGCTTTTGGGGACTTCCTCAATTTTGGGAGCTATGAATTTTGTCACCACAATTTTGAAGATGCGCATTCCTAGTATGGATATCCATAGTATGCCTTTATTTTGCTGGTCAATGCTGGCAACTTCAGCATTGGTATTACTTGGAACACCTGTACTAGCAGCAGCGCTAATCCTACTTTCTATGGATTTGATTGCTGGAACGTCTTTCTTTAACCCAATGGGTGGGGGAGATCCGATTGTTTACCAACATATGTTCTGGTTTTATTCTCATCCCGCTGTATACATCATGATATTGCCGTTTTTTGGGGTTATATCTGAGGTTTTGCCAGTTCATGCTCGTAAACCAATCTTTGGCTATAGAGCGATCGCCTATTCCAGTCTGACCATCAGTTTTCTAGGTCTAATTGTTTGGGCCCATCATATGTTTAGTAGTGGGACTCCTGGCTGGTTAAGGATGTTCTTTATGGCTACAACTATGATTATTGCTGTGCCGACGGGAATTAAAGTATTTAGTTGGTGTGCTACTCTTTGGGGCGGAAAATTAAGTCTCAATAGCGCTATGGTTTTTGGGATTGGTTTTCTTTCTTCCTTCTTGATTGGTGGATTGAGTGGTGTCATGGTTGCTTCTGTTCCTTTTGATATTCATGTTCATGACACTTATTTCATCGTTGCCCATTTCCACTATGTGCTATTTGGGGGCTCAGTTTTTGGTTTATTTGCTGGGGTGTACCATTGGTTTCCCAAAATGTCGGGGCGCATGGTCAATGAAACTTGGGGTAGGATTCACTTTGTCTTAACTTTCGTCGGCTTCAACCTGACTTTTTTACCGATGCATTCTTTGGGTTTACAAGGAATGAATCGTCGTGTCGCAATGTATGATCCTCAATTTGCTGGGATTAACCAGCTAGTTACTATTGGGTCTTATATTTTGGCAGTATCGACTATTCCTTTTGTGATCAATATTGTTTGGAGTGTCTTTAAAGGAGAAAAAGCACCTCGTAACCCTTGGCGCGCTCTCACTTTAGAATGGCAGACTTCTTCTCCGCCAATTATCGAAAATTTTGAAGAAGAGCCTGTTCTATGGGCAGGGCCTTATGATTATGGGATTGATAGCGAGAGTTTCGATATGGAAGAAGATGTCGAAGATATGTTGGCCGAGGTAGGAAGCGGCAGTTAACTTTTCAGTTATCAGTTAACAGTTAACAGTTATCAGTTGTCCCCATTCGTCCCATCTCCGTGGGATAACAAGGACAAGTCAGTTAGTAATCAAGAGTTAATAATCAACGAAGATATGCAAAGTTCTGCTTTAGATCAATCACAGGTTATTGTAGATAGTCATCAAGATTCAGGTCACCACGGGCATCCAGATCATCGGATGTTTGGAATTTTTCTGTTTCTCATCTCAGATAGTATGACTTTTCTGGGGTTATTTGCTGCTTTTTTAATTTATCGCAGCATGGCTCCTGTCTGGCCTCCGGAAGGTACGCCGGAATTGGAATTACTTGTTCCGATTATTAATACTGTAATTCTAGTTACTAGTAGTTTTGTGATGCACAAAGGGCAAGTGGCCCTCAAGAAAAATGATGTTGCGGGATTGCAACTCTGGTTTGGCATCACAGCTTTGATGGGAATTGCCTTTTTATGTGGACAAGGATATGAATATTTCCACGCCGAATTTGGTTTGACTACCAATTTATTTTCTAGTTGCTTTTTTGCGGTAACTGGATTTCACGGTTTACATGTGACTGTGGGAGTACTATTAATCCTTTCTGTTTTGTGGCGATCGCGTGAGGAAGGGCATTATTCCAGTGCTAGTCATTTTGGTGTGGAAGCAGCAGAAATCTATTGGCATTTTGTCGATGTAATTTGGCTAGTATTATTCATCCTGGTTTACCTATTGTAAATTTACTTCTGCTATCTGCCTTCGTCTGACCAGTGATTATGAGCTTTTAACTTATCGATCATTGGTCATGCGATCAAACCAAGCAATCAAAGCTAAAGAACTACTAATCCGACTACCACTTCGGACATCACCAATGCCGATCGCATGCTCTCGCATCACCTCAATTAAACGCGATTTATCAAAGATACCCAACTCATCTATTGCCGACTGATGAACCATCTCTTCAAGGTAAGACAAGTTGCGTGATAATCCTTTCCAGTAGACTTCATTAAAATTACGCTTATATTTTCGAGTGCGGATGGGCTCAGGCAAAATTCCCTTCATGGCCTCTTGAAGTAAGGGCTTGGGAACACCAGGAACTTCCCGCAATTCTCTCGGGAGACTTAGACAATAAGTAATTAATCTGCGATCGAGAAAAGGTTCACTGATATGGATTCCCAATGGAGCAGCCAAATACCAAGAAGCCCAATTACCAACAGAAGCTCTCAGGCCGAGTAAATTGAAAGATTGTTCGATAGGGTACTGACTAAGTTGGCGTACGATTGCGGCTGCCTTATCTCGCATCCCATAGTTTTTAGCAAAATCGGGTAGAACCCAAGGTGGAATATCAAATGAGCCGAGTTTAGGCCAACTTCCGTAACCGTTCCTCATTGCTGTGGGAATACCTTCTCGTAATACCAGAGGAAGTAAAGGCTCAATGCCTAATTGATACAAGATAGACCAAAGGCTTTGATTTTTGGCTTGAGACCATTGACGAGCTGTTTGTAGAGCTTTGCTCCAACTCCCTCGACTAATTAAATCAGCCAAATGATAACGATTGCCTTCGGTAATTAACTCCGATCCTCCACCTGTGAAAATCGTTGATATTCCAAGCTCAGATGCCAAATCTACGAGAACTTTCTCCATAGCTAGATGAAATAGGCCAGGATATGGTTCATCATGTTCGGGTATTTGCTCTTTAAACCACTGAAAGTCTCCAGCAGCATCACCATCGAGATAATGAGAGTCAATCATGCCACCTTGATCGAGCACCATCTGAATATAATCTGTTTCACCCACCAGACTCCTTATTTTATAAACCAAAGAAAGAGTAGTTAGCTTTTTTGGAGATGGGCGATCGCGAGCAATGCAGACTACAGAAGAACTATCCATGCCTCCCGATAAATGAGAAGCTATCTTGCCATATTTACTGCGTTCTACAATGCCTTGTCGAAAAATATGAGTAAACTGGGAACCTGCTTCAGGCAATGCAATATTTTCAATGGGTTGAATATGTTGGAGCCAGTCCCAAGACCAGATTTTATTAGTATTTCCATTAGGATAGAATTCTAAAAGCGTTCCAGGAAGAAGTCTTTGAATACCATTAAAAGCTGTTTTTTTAATTGTTAGCTCAGTATAAGCATAGGGAAACATTAAGAACGAGGCCAGAAAATCTTGGTTAATTGAGGAGTGTGGACTCTGTTTTGCGAGTGATTGCAGATTAGTACTAACTCGTAATGTTTGACTATCGCTAAACCAATATAGTGGGTAATTTCCTAGAGAATCTCTTAGTGCCAAAAGACATTGTTGCTTCGGGTCGAAAATAACTAAGGCGAATTCGCCCTCAAGTTGTTCTAGTCCTTTAAACCTATAATTACGAAAGATAGCTAAGATAAGATCGGCATCTGAAGTTAAGTCTTGCTGAAATGCTTCGGGAAAATGATTTTTCAGATTGTCCTGATAATAAATCCGTCCCATTAATACCACTTTGAGATCTTTTGTGGGGTCTTGGGCAAATGTAATCAGGGATAGTCCTGGAAGTTGCTGAGCAGGAAATAAATTAAATTCAGCTTTTCTGTCTGCTTTTAAAACAACTTCAAATCCGATTCTCATAGTTTTAATTTAAACTTTAGGTATACTATTTCTCGAAACTAAAGATGACTACTCAATTACCGTCAACTGAGAATAACCTGAAAACTCTTTATGAACAAGATTATTGTTTATGGCTGACGACAACTGCTAAGTTACTTCGGGAGCGTCAACTGAATGAAATAGATTTTGAGGACCTTATTGAAGAGCTTGAGGGGATGAGTCGAAGGGAAAAGGAAGCATTATTTAGCAATTTACAAGTTGTACTGATGCATCTGCTTAAATACCGTTATCAACCGTCTAAGCGTTCTAATAGTTGGCGTTCCAGTATCAGAGAACATCGTAAGCGCATCAAAAGGGCATTTAGAAATAGTCCTAGTTTAAAACCCTATTTTACTAAAATTTTTCTTGAATGTTACCAGGATGCTAAGGAACTAGCAGCCGATGAAACTGGATTATCGATCAATAATTTTCCTGAGCAATGCCCCTTCACAACGGAAGAAATTCTAGAGACTGAATATTTGCCAGAATAAAATACCGAGTGAGTAATTACCTTCAGGAATGTCTAATGACTGGAATAAAAGGTTCGCAATGTTCTGGGTCGTCGGTCACAATCATGTCATTACATTCAACCCAAGCATGGATCTGAAAAGGATAGTGATCTATGCCGACAATTAAGTTTGCAGGTAAACCATAAAAGGTGCGAAGAATATGATACCCAACTAAGGCTCGTTCTTTACAAACCATTGGCAAAAATAATTTCCAGGCTGCCGCCTCACGAACTACTTGGTCAACTTCCTTAATAACTTCTTGATGATCTGAAGTCTCGTTTTCCTCTGAATGCTGATGCCAATTTTGCCATAGTGAGATGGTGCGACTCCATCCTAAAAGGCGAAAGCTAATCCAACTAAGTGTTAATAATAGTTCTATTGTTTGACGGCTAGGGGTTTGTGATTTGTTTAATGACTGATGAGTAGTTACGCTTATTTTCTTGCAAACCCAAATAAAGGTAGATTCGCCTATTTTAACTGCTTTAGTTTTTTGATTGTTAATCAATTGAAAGAAGAAATTATTTTCTTTGTTATGCGCAATAATGAGCTTTTTTTGTTCTAAATTTTGTAAAAGTTGAACTAAGTCAACGCTTATCTGTTTTTCAGTCACACCAAAGGATTGAGCTATACTTTTGACTGTCTCTGCTTCACCTTGCTCTAGAACTGATGAAACCATCAAAGTCCCAATAGAATCTAAACCATAAAACTGTCCATGTCGAAAATCTAAAAGTTGGGCAACCTCATCTTGAAAGAATAAGTATACATCCTGATTGAGACTATATTTCGTCACTTTGTTACTCATCAAGACTTTGGGCAAGCTATCTTTGTCTATTACTTGCATCATTTTTCTAGTAAGGTTCATCCAAGAAAATTAGGGTTAAAATGCACAGCGTATATGTTGAGTATTATTTAACCATAGAAAAACCATGAGCTAGAACCATCATAATAACTTCCTGAATAGTATCCTTGAACTACATTCATGGAGCCTAAATAAATCAATTGTGGAGCAAGGTAGCCTTTTTGGCTACTGGAATCGGTTAATGATAATCTTAAGGTTTTTTTTGAGTTTAAATTGTGCTTAAACATGGGTACCCCCTATAAATTGCTTTAGGCAAGTGGAAAATGAAACATATTTATTTGTGACCTTCAAGATAACTAATATTTCCATTAATTGACAACAATTTATTTTTGGAGGTAAAAGTAAAAAAAACGAAAATTTTACCCACTTAAATATTAAGATTTTGAAGAAAAATTGCTTTTTTTATTTTACAGTTATGGTTTAGCTACTGCATAAATTTGTATTATATCTAAGCGGTTTTATTCGAATCAAGGCATCATTTATTATCCGCATACAATCAAAAAAATAACAAATAATAAGCTATCAATGACTATAAAAAAATAATAGATGAGATAACCATAAAACTTTCTTTTTATGACTAAATTATAACATGATCAGTTCAGGAGTTATTTTCACAAGTTAAGATGAATATTGACTGCACTCAGCTTGGTTATTTTACGAAGTTTCTATCTCTAAAGTGTAATATTTAGTAAGCTGACAAACAATTCTTAAAGCTAAAACAAATAAAGCTAAATACATTATTTCTCCTTCATGTGATCAAATGTTTCCTCAAAATGGCAGTTAACTTTTTAGATGCTATTCAACTTGCCAATGTTCCCATTTCGGTTAATTTATTGGAATGCTCTCAAAACACTTTGGGAAAGAAATGTTTTGCAACGCTGTTTTTACAAAGTATTAAGGTTGTATAAGAAAAGTAAATAGTTAATACTTGGTAGTCTTTATGGAGTATATCTAATTATAGATATTAAATTTATTAGCAGTTCCAAACGGAAAAACCTATACTGTCATGCCTAACGTAACTCCGCAAGAAGCTCTCAATAAAATCACTAAGCTTGTTGAAAAGAATACTAAGCAAAAACATTGGTTGACATGGTTTTTTGAAACAGCTGGGGTTCCCATTGGAGCTACTATATTAGCTGCCGTTGCAAGTTGGACAACATTCACGAATCAAGCAGATATCGATAAAAACAATATCGAGAGAACAGTAGTAGAAAATTATTTGCTGCAAATGGAAGATATTTTGCTTAATCTAGAAGGAGTAGAAGGCTTGATTAAGTGGGGTAAAGAGACAGAGAAAGAGGCCAGCAATTTTAACAAAAAAATAAAAGATGAATTAGACAATCTAGTATCCATCAGACAAAAATTGGAGGTAAAACCCAGTAACCAACAACTAGAGAATAGGATTGTAATGTCACTGTCAAATTTTTTGTACGAGGACGATATTAAGGGGATGAAGAAGAGTCTAGAGAAGGTGGAAGAGACTAAATTAGAGGATGTAGAAAATAAATTACATGATTTAGAAATTGGATTAGAAAGAATTTTAGAGAAATTCTTAAATAAAATTTTTTACTTTCAAAAATTAGACAAAATCCTAAAGGTTTTTCAAGAGGAACTTGAAATAGAAGCAACAATAGATGATGAGAAAGTCGAACTAGGCAAGCTCTTGGATGAGCTCATAGAAGAAATCCCAAAAAGAATAAATTCCAAACAAGGATTCGAACAAAAAAAGATAGAAGAACTAACACAAAAAATTTTATCTTCTGAAAAACTAGAGAATATCTTAGTCATCATAGAAGCAGAAGCAATTAAGGGATATGGCAATGATTTAGATCTAAAAAGATACAAAAAAATAGCTAAAATAGTAAAAGATATTTCAGCTACTATTTATAGTGCAAAGGAGATTGAAAAAAACAAAAATCGTAAAGTAGATCGTTATTTATTGGTAGAAGCTAAAACACTAGTGCAAACAAAAACTTCTAATGCGCTCTATATTTTAAGCGACGAATTTAGGCGGCAGACTATAATAGAATTTCTTAGAGATTCAAACTTAGGCTTTCTTAAGAGGGAAACGCAACAACGTAAAAGAAAAACGCCTTTGAGTTTCGACACTTCCAATAAACTATTATGCGAGGCTATAGAGGATGATAAGGACAGTAGCAAGGTTAACAATAATTATGAATTTGACCGATCTAGTTTTTTACATGATTTAGCTGTTACACGAATCCAAAACATAGATCTAAGCGGAAATGACTTAAGTTTTATTCAATTACAAAGAGGTAAATTGAATGGAGCTAATCTAAAGCGAGCAGAACTGAGTTCATCTAACTTCTCAAATGCCTTTCTTATCGGAGCAAATCTAACGGAAGCTTATTTGCTTGTGGCTAACCTTGAGAATGCTAATCTTAAGAATGCTAACCTTAACAGAGTAAACTTGAGATCTTCAATTCTTAAGGGCGCTAATCTTGAAGGCGCTGAAATGAATAAAGCCAATCTTGGAGGTCGTAAACTTACGCGTTCTCAAGATAGCAAGTTTTACAAGAAAAACAACCTAAGTAAGATTGATCTAGAAAAAGTCATAAACAATCTAGAAAAAGTCAAAAAAGAAGACAACCTGATTAATATCGATCTCGAAAAAATTGAACAGAATCTAGAAAAAATTATAAACAATCTAGAAAAAGTCAAAAAAGAAGACAACCTGATTAATATTGATCTTGGAAAAGTTAAACAGAATCTTGGAAAGGTTAAGCAAAGCCTAACAAATACGATACAAGATCTAGAAGTAGCTATACAAAATCTAGAAGCAACTATACAAGATCTAGAAGTAGCTATACAAGATCTAGAAATAGCTATACAAGATCTAGAAGCAGCTATACGAGAAGAGAATCTTAGCAATGTTAATCTTGAATGTGCAAAATTAAATTTGGCTTCACTTAAAAAATCAGACTTTACTGGTTCTAATTTTAAAGGAGCTAATCTTGAAGGAGCTAATCTTGAAGGAGCTAATCTTAGCAAAGCAGATTTAAAAGGTGCTAATTTGAAATCGGCATCAATTAACCAAGCAAACTTTAGTGGCTCCAATCTTGAGGGGGCCAACCTTAGTGTCAATAACTTTAAAACAGTAAACCTTAGTAATGCTAATCTGGATGGGGCTTATTTAGCATGGGTGTTTAATTTAACGAACAAAAAAATTAAATCAACATGTGATTGGGATAAGGCAATATATACTAATGCAGATTGGGATAAAGATAAGGAAAAATGGTTTGCAAAAGATAAAGAAGCGAATGAAAAAAAGATTGGAGAAATAATGCTAGATAAAGCTTCAGATCCCAAAATTCCAATTAACTGTGAGAAGTGGAATTATCTTAGGGATTCCAATAATTAGAAATAGCCTTTTTAAGTTATTATTAGTTGTTAAAGGTCTCAAAAAACAAAAAAACTGTATTCAATGATTTCTCCATCAGCGCAACCTCAAGAGTGGAAATGGTGGGTTCAGACATTGCTAACTCCGCTAGGCTTAATAGTAACTGTTATCTTGGTTTTCGTTAACAAAAATATAGAAGACAAACATAACGCTCAGCGCTATGAACAAGCAGTTATCTCAAGCTATATTTCGAATATGACAAGTGTTTTGGAACAAAAACCCTTATTATCGGAAGACTCATCAAATAATATGCCTGCAATTTTATCGCACCGAAGTATAGTTCAGGCAAAAACTCCTCATGTGCTTTTTTTGCTCAAGGATAAAGATAGACGGCAAGCGGTAATAGAATTTCTAAGACACTCAAAATTGGGCTTCAGAAGTAGAACATTATTGGCAGACAAAAAAGTCGTATTGGGATTCAATCTTGTAGTATCGCAGTGCATCAACCAGTTTCTTGAAGCATATAATAAAAAAAGTTATAGCCTGAGTAATCCTTATACCAACATTTTATCGGGGATTGATTTTACCAGAATTGAAGGAATAGATTTAAGCGAAAATGACTTAACTGGCATTCAGCTAATAAAAGTAAAAATGAACGGTGCTAATCTCAGGAGTGCTATTCTTAACAACGCTATGTTGTCAAGTGCTATTCTTAGCCGAGCAAATCTTGCTAAAGTATATCTGTTCAATACCGATCTCGAAAATGCTTATCTTCGTGACGTAAACCTTAATAACGCAATCATCGTTGATACTAAACTTCAAGGGGCTGTGCTTATTCGTGCTGATCTTGAAGAGGTTAACTCTAATAAATCAACTTCGATTAGTCCTAATGTTAATTTTGAGTGCGCTGATTTAACGTCAGCCTCACTGCAAAAAGCAGATTTTAGTAAATCCAATTTTAAGGGAGCTAAACTCGAAAGAGCCAACCTGATAGGAGCTAATCTGAGCAAAGCTGATTTTAAAGGTGCAAATTTACGATCAGCCTCCCTCATTAAATCTAATTTGAGTTCCTCTCGACTTGAGGACGCAGATCTTAGTATGATTAACTTTAAACTGACTGATCTTACTAATGCAAACCTGAAGAATGCCAACTTATCATGGGCAATTAATTTGAGAAAAGACCAAATTAAGTCGGCATGTTATTGGGAGTATGCAACTTATTTTAGTAAATGGGTTGGTGGTGAATGGGTAAAGGATGAATATAAAAACGAGAATTTCATTGATAAACTAACACAACATAAACCCTCAGATCCAAGAAAAATGCTTGATTGTAGGAGATGGAAAAATTTAGAAGATTTAATTTACGCAGAATAGCCTCTCTATTTAATTGTAATAGAAATTTCTACTAGCATCAGTTTGACTTCCTGCATAATTGGCTTGAACTTTTTCTAGATTTCCAATAAGATGCACTTTCGGTTGACGATATTCGATTACCTTAAGATCTTTGGAATTAAATGAATTGTGATTGATTTGTAGCAATTCAGGTTTTCCAAAAAATTGACGATTGTGCTTAAACATAATTTAAACTCCTTTTTATAAAGACTCTAAGTTTCGCTTAATATATTAGCTTTGTTAGACATGTCTACACTCATATTATGCAACATTCTCGGAAAAATTAATAGTTAAATTCTGTAAAACAGATTAACTGACTGGATAATTGTAGGCTGGTCTTATTTTTGAGGTAAATCAATTAGATTCAATCATAATAACCTAAATATATAAACTTAAGGCAATTAATCTAAGAATTTTGCCCGATCGCGTATCTGTTATTTAATGCAACCAATTAAATTAACTTTATTTCAAGCTTTTCGTCGCAGCCTAAAGTTAGTAATTCAAACATTTTTTAATTAATTGAACGCTTTATTTTGGTGCAAGTTTTATCCTACTTAAGGATTATGCTAAGTTCGCAAATAAACATTAAAGCAGTGACGGGAATTTGTCACAATAGAAAAATGAGACCATATCTGAAAATTGTATTTAATAAATAGCTACTAATTTTACTTCATGCTCCAAGTTTGAGCACGGTAAACAAAAAAAGAGAGAACAATGCTGGAAATTTTAGAGATCAAAAAACACCTATTAGCAGGGGAAATCGAATCAGCTTTGCTTATAGTTGAAGAATTAGAAGAAATGGGAAGACAAAGCGAAATTAGAAACTTGGAGTCATTTTTGGTGATCCTACTAATTCATTTAATTAAAATTCAAGTAGAAAAACGGATAACTAAGTCCTGGAGATCATCGATAATCAATAGTCTCCTATCTATTCAAAAACGCAATAAGCTAGGAAAAAAAGCTCATTATATCTATCCTCAAGACTGGCAAGAATATCTGGAAGATAACTTTGTTCCTGCTCTTGTCAACGCTAGCCACGAGATTTTTGGTGGAATCAATTATCAAGAATTAAAAAATATTTGCGATCGCTCTTCTGTATTAGATTTCGCCAATGTTTTATTACAATTGACCTACTCTCACTCTCAAGAGGAATTGGTTACTGAGATTGAGAAAAAACTAAAGGTGTTTTGTGCTTAACTTTTATTTTGGAACATTTAAGGCCCCATTTTTTTTCAGCCATTGCTTTTGCTCATTGGTCAAACCTTGGGCATTGCTAAAGACTGCATTATCCACATTGCAATCGACTAGATTTACTTCTTGCCAAATAGTATTTTCAAAATTGGCATCTTGTAACATGGCACGAGTGAAATTGACCTTGGTGAAAGTTGCTCCTTCTAGATCAGCTGTTAACAAAGATGAATCTGTAAAGTCGACTAATTCTAATTTGGCATTTTTGAAGCTTGCTTCTAACAATTCTGCTTCTGCAAAATTTACTAAATTCAAATCTGCATTGGCAAAATTTACATCCGTTAAACTAGCTTCTCTAAAGTTAGCTTCTAGCAAAAAACTCTGGCTAAAATTCATTTTTGCTAAATTCGCTTGTTGCCAAATACTATGGGTAAAGTTTGTTTGCACTGCGATCGCTTTTCGCAAAGAAGCATTACTAAAGTTGGCATGCTCTAGTCGAGCATTCGTAAAATTCACTTCTTCCAAATTTGCCTGACTAAAATTGGGTGCTGTGCCTACAACATCTCGCAAATCCGCTCCCGTTAAAATTGCGGAGGTGGCGTTAAGAGAGTCAAGGTTAGCACTAAACAGCTTGGCTTTAGTCGCTTCTGCCTCAGTAATATTAGTTCCTTTTAAATAGGCGCTATTTAGTTCAGCTTTAGTTAAAGTGGCTCCAGTCAAATCCGCATCTACAAGCTGAGCAAATCTTAAGATGGCCCTCGTAAAATCGGTTTTTTTGCAGGAAGCTTGGCTCAGATTAGCACCTCTAAGATAAGCCTCCGGAAATTGGGCTTGATCTAGATTTGCCGATTCTAGATTGATTTTGCTTAATTCGGCCTGATAAAAAGATTTTCCCTGGGCAATTTGCCGTAGAATTTCCTCGCGAGTAAGTAAAGTCATATAATTATATTTGAGTTGTTATTTAAAGATTAAAAGATATTCAGAAACTAACTATTCTGTTACTTCTTTATTGTTACTTGTATTGGAGTATAATTGTCCTTCGGTATTGTGTGCTGATATCTAAAGGAATACTAATGCGATCGCTAAAAACTCCTCGTAGAACGAAAATTGTGGCAACTGTAGGACCAGCTACCCTCAAGCCAGAAGTTTTAAAAAAGTTAATCCAAGCAGGGGCTACTACCTTGAGGATTAATTTTTCCCACGGGACACAAAATGATCATCAAAAAGCGATTCGCCTCATTCGTCAAACAGCTTTTGAACTCAATCAACCCGTAGGTATTCTACAAGATTTACAAGGGCCAAAAATTCGTCTCGGAAAATTCGCCTGTGGCACAATTTCTCTGGCAGAAGGAGATCCATTTATTCTGACTAGTCGCGAAGTGGAATGCGATCACACGATTAGTTATGTTAGTTATAAAAATCTAGCTCAAGAAGTTCCCGAAAATGCCACGATTCTACTTGATGATGGCAAAGTCGAGATGAAAGTAGAGAAAATCGATACCGAAAAGCAAAACCTCCATTGCCGCGTCGTAGTTGGAGGAGTATTATCCAGCAACAAAGGAGTTAATTTTCCTGGAGTTTATCTTTCAGTCAAAGCTTTAACCGAAAAGGACCGTGATGACTTGATGTTCGGGCTCGATCAAGGTGTAGACTGGATTGCTTTAAGTTTTGTACGCAATCCCCAAGATATTCTCGAAATTAAAGAGCTAATTTCTGGTGCCGGCAAATCTATTCCTGTGATCGCAAAAATTGAAAAACATGAAGCGATCGAGCAAATGGAAGCAGTTCTCTCTCTTTGTGATGGCGTTATGGTAGCCAGAGGAGATTTAGGAGTTGAATTACCCGCAGAAGATGTACCCATTCTCCAAAAACAATTGATTGCCACATCTAATAGACTCGGGATTCCTGTGATCACTGCTACCCAAATGCTCGATAGCATGGTGAATAATCCCCGCCCCACTCGTGCCGAAGTCTCAGACGTTGCCAATGCGATTCTTGATGGAACAGATGCCATTATGTTGTCCAATGAAACGGCTGTCGGCAATCATCCCGTTGCCGCAGTCCAAACTATGGCCCGTATTGCCCAACGTATTGAGCAAGAGCAAGCTCGTATTCCTCCTGATTCGCGCAGTAAATGGTCTGTGCCCAATGCTATCTCGGCTGCGGTAGGTCAAATAGCAGAACAGTTAGATGCAGCAGCTATCATGACCTTAACTAAAACTGGTTCCACTGCTCGTAATGTTTCCAAATTTCGCCCCCAAACCCCGATCTTAGCCATTACTCCCCAAGTCAATGTTTCTCGTCGATTGCAGCTTGTCTGGGGAGTCAAACCCCTATTAGTTCTCGATTTGCCTTCTACTTCCCAGACTTTCCAATCAGCAATTAATGTGGCTCGGGAGAAAGATTGGTTGGCAGCAGGAGATTTAGTCGTGATGACGGCAGGGACTTTGCAGGGGGTTGCGGGTTCAACAGACTTGATTAAAGTGGAATTAGTACAAGCTGTATTGGGCAGCGGCACAGGAATTGGTCAAACATCGGTTAGTGGAGTTGCGAGGGTTGCCAGTAGTCCTCGCAGTCTTAATGATTTTAATTCTGGTGAAATTCTAGTCGCTCCCTCAACTAATGCTGGTTTTATTGAGGTTATTCGTCAAGCAGCCGGAATTATTACCGAGGAAGATAATCTTACTAGTCATGCCGCCATTCTTGGTTTGCGATTAGGAATTCCTGTAATTGTTGGTTTCAAATCAGCAACCGAACTTATTCGAGAAGGTTCGATCGTCACTCTTGATGCCCAAAGAGGCTCTGTCTATTCTGGAGCAATTTCTGGAAGTAATACAGATAATTAAAGAAAGAAAAGACTTCCGGGAACTCTAGAGCAACAGGAGTCAAGGACAGAGTTTTTGGGAGTAATGTAGCAGTGATGAAAATGCCACGGTTTATGCTCGGCATCACAATCATGTTTTGGGGTTGGCAAACAGGATTATGGTTTTTTGCCTTGCCGATGGCGTTAGTATACGAAGCATCCTATTTTCTGCGATGGAGATGGACCTTATCCACCAAAGAATTTATGGAAATCGGTAAACTAGCTGGTTTGCTGCTCGTAGGAGTTTTACTCTATATCATTACTGCCAATCGTTCTGTTTATTGGATCTTTGAATTCTTTACATGGTTGCCTGTAATATTTTTCCCCTTTTTAGCTGGCCAAGCCTATGCTGTCAGCGATCGCATTGATATTCGGATGTTTTTTTACTTTCTCCGCAAACATCAACCGATCGCAGTTAACCTGACATATCCTTTTTTTGCTCTTTGTCTCATTTCTGCCAGTGCCGGAAACCTTAGAGGAATCGCATTTTACCTGGGGATGTTTTTACTCTGCACTGCTGCATTATGGTTGCGGCGCTCTTCGCGATTTTCGCCTCTAGTTTGGATTTCTCTAATGCTACTTGCAGGAAGTATCGGTTTTTTGGGGCATCTCGCTCTTTATCGTCTACATCGTGTTGTGCAACATAAAACGATGGAATTTCTCAGTGAGCTTTACCATCATCATCATCATTACGACGATCCGACGGAGAGAACAACTGCCATTGGAGATATTGGCTCAGTAAAACTGACAAATAAAATTTTATTTCGAGTCCAACCAGAGCCGGAAGAACTGCCAACCTTATTGCGGGAATCATTGCTCTTACGAAGAGTCAGCTACAACAAATATCAAGCAGGAACTTGGGTTGGGGTCAATTCAGAATTTACGCCTATCCCATCAACATCGGGTACAACCAATTGGGCTTTAGCCACAAAGACTGATGATATTAGCAAGACTTCACAGGACATTGCCACTGTAACCATTTCTACCAATCTCCCCCAAGGACACAGTTTTCTTAATCTTCCCCAAGGGACAAGGCAAATCAGCCAATTACCCGGGGATGCTATGGAAAAAAATCAATATGGCACGGTAAAAGTGGAGGTTCAACCAGGACTAGTGTCCTATCAGGTTCAGTATAGCCAGGACTTTGCTCTAGATAGTAAACCGACAAAAGAGGATCTGCAAATACCTCCTCAAGAAAAAGCTGCGATCGACACAATAGTTGCGCAATTGAATCTACAAGACAAATCACCTGCCGAAATTCTCCAGAAAGTTACCAATTTTTTTAACACCGAATTTACTTACTCTCTTGATTTAGCGCCGCCAGAAAATAATCGCACTGTGCTTGCTGCTTTCTTATTAGATCATCGTTATGGCCATTGCGAATATTTTGCTACTGCCACGGCACTTTTATTAAGGGATTTGGGGATTCCTACTCGTTATGTCATAGGTTACTCAGTCCATGAATATAGTCCCTGGGAAAACCAATTTATTGTCCGCAGTCGTAACTCCCATGCTTGGACATTAGTATATCTAAATGACGCCTGGCGAGAATTTGATACTACTCCTAGTAGTTGGATTGCCATGGAAGATGCCAACTCGTCCCAATTAGTATTCCTTCAAGATCTATTTTCCTGGGCTAGTTTTAAACTAGCTGTCTTAATTTCACAAATCAAGTCAGGAGAAGCAGCTTATCTATACTGGTTACTAATGTTCCCTTTGGGCTTTATATTGCTGCGTCAGTTTAAGATTCGTCAGGGCATCAAACGGATTGACCGTCTAAAAGATAGGACAGAAGATCTACGTTGGGGGATCGACTCGGAAATTTATCTGATTGAAACAGCGTTAAAAGAGTCAGAAATTATTCGTCATCCGAATGAAACTTGGCATGATTGGCTAATACAATTAGAACAAGACAACCAGATCTCTCCTGATTTAATCAATGATTTACAAGTAATTGTGCAACTTCATTACCGCTATCGTTTCGATCCTCTAGGAATTAACGAATTTGAAAGAAACCAATTACAATCTATGACTCAATCTTGGTTAACTAGATATACAAAACCTAATATATCCTTAAAATGATAAAGTTTGATCCCGAAATAAATCTATTGCTTGCTGACACCTAATAATGATCGGAATTACAATTGTATCGTAATGATGGGCGATAGCCGACCATTTGCGATCGCCTATTGTTTAAGGCAATTTAGTCTATAGAGAGAATTAGATATGTCAGATTTAAATCGCGGAATCATGAAGTTTAAAGGGGCAGACAGTCCTAAGTTAGTTGCTATCTCCTCATTTTTGATATTTGGGAGTATTGCTGTGCTTATTATTTGGGCTCTGCAATCTGCTTATACAATCTAGGAAATCTTCTCCCTAGCAAAAAAATTTTTGGTTTTGTTGCAATAAGGAGAATCTGTGATAGGATTAATAACCGTGGAAACAAAGGGGTCGATGCCCGAGTGGTTAATGGGGGCGGACTGTAAATCCGCTGGCTACGCCTACGTTGGTTCAAATCCAACTCGGCCCATATAATAAATAAAATCAAGTCTCTCTCTAGGTTACAAGCCCCGAG
>NZ_ALVZ01000125.1 GCF_000332055.1 Xenococcus sp. PCC 7305
AATTCCTCCACTTCTTTAAGTGGAACAGGGCATAGTGGTGAGTCTAATTCTCCCACTATGCCAGTTACCTTCTGCCTTCTGCCTTCATTCTTCTGCCTTCGTTTTAAAACATGAAAGAATTTTGGACTAATCTTTTTTGCTTCTTTCTTTGCGTCTTTGCGCCTTTGCGCGAAGCGAATTCATATCTGGATTAAGCAACGCCAAAAATCTTTTATTAAGTGCAAATTAACTTGTCACTAACTAGGGAATAAATTGCCAGTTTGGCAATAGTGAAAACAAGAGTAAAGCAAGCTGAATGCGTTATGCTGAGAACGGCAGTTTGCATCTGTTTGAAGAATTGCGAAAAAATCTATAAAAGCATTTAAGAACTACAGTATTTTTTTTAGGGGGGACTGCAATCAATGACAGAAGAATCAGAGAGTACCAAAGAAAACTTTTTGTATCCCACTAGCAAGTATTACGGTGAATTTACACCGCAAAACCTAGTTTTTAATTCCAATTTACAACAATTCGCCCAGACTGTATCTTATATTTGCAGTTTGGAGTCCAACGGCAAACTTACACCTCACGAAGCATATGAGGCAATTAGAAAGTCTTATAAAGAGTTAAGAAAATCAAAAAAAGAACTTTTAGATAATACTGACTTTAGACCCGAAGACTCATGAACGAGTTATAAATAAGTTATAAATAAGTTATAAATAAAATTTTCTGATTAAGCAGTTACAAAGGATAAAAGAGAAGAGAGATATTATCCCACGAAGATAGGAAAAAGATAACAGGCCAATAGGGGGAGATATGAGTGTCCAAGATCATACAGTGACCTTAAAAGAATGGGCGAGAATTGCGATCGCGAAACATTGTCGCAAAATGCTCAAGTATGAAACTGGGGTACTCAAAGACAAAGATCCTGAAGATTTACATCAAATGCGGGTGGGTATACGCCGCCTACGAAGTGCGATCGCTGGATTTGCGATCGCGTTAGATTTGCCCCAGACCGTAAATGAGAGAAATATCGGTAAAATAGGTCGTTCCCTGGGAAAACTCCGGGATTTGGATGTCTTACTAGCAGCTTTAACAGAACATTATCGACCGCTATTGCCAAAGGCAGAGCAGAAAAGCTTAGATAAAATTATCAAATCGCTTCACAAACAACGTAAAAAAGAATTAAAAAAGGTTCGGAAAACCCTCAAGGGAAAAAACTATCTCAATCTCATCCAAGGATTGCAAAATTGGCTAGAGCAGTCCAAATTTTTCACAGTTGGAGATCTCGCTCTTGCTTCTGTTTTACCAGATTTACTTGCGCCCCAGGTTAGTCAACTGTTGCTTCATCCTGGTTGGCTAGTAGGCGTAGAATTAAAGCAAGGAGCAGCTTATCTTGCTGATTCACTAGATCAAGATGCCCTCAAGCAGCTATTAGCAGAAAAAGAGCCCATGCTTCACGATCTGCGTAAATTGGCCAAAAAAACTCGTTACAATCTGGAACTATTTTCTCCTTTCTATGGTGATACTTATAATTACTATGTCAAGCAAATAGAGCAAATTCAAGAGGTTCTAGGTGAAATCCAAGATTGTTCTGTCTTGAGAGAAGTTTTGGCAGAAGTTGTCCAAACTTGGAGCTTTTCTGCTAAGAATCGAGGTTTTCTCGACAAAAAAATGCCTGAGCTTACCAATATATTTAACCAAACTTACTATCAAAAATGGCAAGAATGGGTAATTTTACAAGAAGAGTTTCTCGATAATCAAACTCGCCGAGAACTTAGACAAACGATACAAGAGCCTAAGATTTAAAAAGAAGGCAGAAGGCAGCGGTGAGACCCCGCGCCGCCGTCAGGCGCAAGGGAACGCTCACCAAGAGAGAGGGCAGAAGGCAGAAGGTTAAATGTTAAATGTTTTAAGAATAAATCCTAAGAATTGATGCCATTGTTTTTCTCCTGCTAATATTCCTTTATTATGCAATTCGATAATAGTTTGTTGTGCTTGAGCATCTAGTTTAAGAATTTCTTGGGCATAGCAATTATTGATTTTTCCGTCTATTTTAATAGAGGTTTTGGCATAGGTAATATCATTGGGGATTTGATTCTCAGGAGTATCTGCTGTTGCTATTTGTTGAGTCGTTAAAGCTCTACTATCTAGAAAACTTTTCTGTTTGCCCAATTGTCGTAAAGTAATGACGAATGGGGTTTCCTGTAATAATTTATTTAGAATTTGGCGATCGCGATCGCTAGAGCTGTCAGGGGAAGGCAATCTGGTGGGAATATCTGACCAATTTGTTGTAGACCTAGCTAGAGTTGGTAGATCCAGCTGAACCGCTGATTTTAATCGAGGATTATACAATTTACTCTCCGTATTCACTACAAGCAAAGCATATTGCAACTCTAAACGACGACGTAAATCAAAATAGTGATCGCAGAAACCAGCATCTATTGCCATTGACTGTAGATAACTAGGAGAAATTTGATAAATAGCTCGATAAACTTCCTCGGGAATAAAAACTTCGGGAATAATTTCTCTCACAATAGTAGTACTGATCTCCAAAGCAGGAATATCTTCTAAAAGAGCATCCATAGAAGCAAGCCATCTATTAAGCTTTGAGACAGATAAAAGTTTATGAGAATTTATGGACATGGGCGTAATGCTAAGTTGCACTTCATAGCGGAACTTTCAGTCAAGTCGATTGGGGAGGTGGGGAAGTTTAGGGAGGTGGGGAAGTTTAGGGATTTGGGGACATAAACCGCGTCTAGTTTGAAACCTGTAGTTTTCGTCAAAACCTAACCCCTAACACCCAATACCTAAAACCTTTTGAGCTTTATTTGTCCTGAGGATTATTGGGCTTACTTGGGATAAATACTGTTTCTTTTCCCCAATCCTGGGCATCATCGACATCAATGGATTCTAAATTGAGAATTTCTTCTTCCACTGTAGAATCATCATCGTCTAACCATTCTCCCCAATCTTCATTGTCCTCGTCAGAAGGTTGAATATTTTCCTCTTCGTCTATCCCCAAATCTACCAAAGACATCAAAGCATCAGTAAGATCATCAGCTTCAGCTTCTGATTGGGAAATTTCTGAAGAAAAACCTCTAGTAGGATCAATATCTAGCTCATTACTTGCTTGGTTAACAGTGGGTGCAATTACAGGAGAAGGTTCAATGGCAATGGGAGAAGGCGGAATTTTGGGTAAGGGGTCTAATGACGGGACCTGCTGAAATTCTTCTCCATTTTGTTGTTGTTGCCAAAGCCGCATCAAACGAAACATTTGCTGAAGACTACGCAAATTCTCACTAATAGCTTGATGACCTTGATTGACTTGTTGACTATGAAACTTTTGGATTGCACCATAAAGACTATCCCCCATCAAATTTTCGCCAATGGCATTGGCAATTTTACCTTCCACCAAATTGACATGGGTTTTTAAACATTTACCTCTAGAAGGTTGAGCCGAATTATCTTCTGGAGAAGAGATCCAAGTAGTAATATGCAACTCAGGAGCATTTCCCATCGCAATCACTAGTGCTTCACTTAATTTCCCTTCTCTCAGAGCTTTTTTGAATTCTATGCTGGATGCCATGTAACTTGTCTTCCTATCGAACTCAATAATTAATTTTGTTGATCTTGAATCAAAGTCTTTTGCGACTCAATAATTTTGTTGTCTGTCATTTCAGACATAGTACTGCTAAAAGTTGCCAACATAGTTTGTAAGCTAGCAAGATTGTTTAATAAAATCTCCCTTCCTTGTTGCACTTGTTCTAAATGTAATTTTTGCAATTCCACATATGCAGGATTAGTGGCAAATTCTCTGCCAATTTCGTTTTCAATTTCACCATCTACTATATTGATTCTAGTTCTCATTCGATAACCAGGCTTAGAAGTATCTTCTTCCTGATTGGGATCGTCTGAGGCAACCCAAGTGGTAATATTGAGTTCGATCGCCTCACTCATAGCTACGGTTAGAGCATCGAAAACTTGTCCTGATGCTATTTTGCCTTTGAATTCTTCCAGTGGTCTCATTATATCAAACAGTTTTTTGGATGTTATTAGGCCGATTGAGTTTAGAATGCTTTGCTATTGACGACAATTTCTCCATTTTGAATTAGAACCAAGTTTAACTTAAGAGGACCAGCAGTGTAAGTTGACTCGGCAACAAGCGCTTTAATTTCTCCCAAAGAGTTTTCTAAACTCGTAATCTCTTCAATAAATCGGATTAAGTTAGTAATTTGGCCATCTCCAACCTGCAAATCTCCAATCATACCTGCTCTTTGAGCTCGAAATCTTGAAGCTGCTAGTAACCAATCAACCCTTTCTTGGACCTCTACATTATTAACATCTGAAGACTCGATCGAAACAGTCGCAATATCTTCTCCAGCAGTAAAAACTTTTTGATTAAGAGTTAAATCGGCGAAGACTCTCACTTCTTGCTCGCCTTGAACATAATTACCTGCAGATAAAATTCTCAAGACATAATCTTGTCCATCTTGTAACTGCTGCGCTAATTGGGATACTTCCGCGGTGGAAATTTTTACCACTCTTTGGTCTGCTTCCGTTGGATTATCCAAAAGAATAGCTCTAATAGCATTACGATTGGCTTCCCCTAATAATCTATCTATTGCAGGAACTGCGGCGTCAGGATTGAGCACACGAACAGTGGCAGTTGCTAAAACTTCACCTTTGAATAGGGCAATTCGACTTTCTCTTAAATCTTGATAGGTTTGGTAATATTGTTCGAGAATTTCAACTTCTCGTTGTAAAAATTCTAATTGGGATTCGAGTTCTTGAAGTTGGTTTCTCCCCACCTGCAAATTACGATCCTGAAAGGCAATCTCTTGATCTAGTTTCTCGATCTGTAAATCTCGCGTTGTGATTTGAGATTGTAAGACTTGTTGTTGGTCTCGTAAATTTTGGATACTCGTTTCCTTTTCTGATATTGAAAGATCCTGAGCCAAAATCTTTTGTTCTCGTTGTTCTAGTTGCTCTTGTAATTCCTTACTCTGTTGATTGAAAATTTTTAATTGCTCTATCTGATTTTGCCTTTCCTGCAAGAGAGTATTTAGTTCTCCCCGCAAACGCTCTGCCTGGCCTGAAATAACTTTTACTTGGTCTTTGGACTGACGAAATTCTGCTTCAGTTTTCGCTAATTTTTGTTCTGCTGATAATTGTCGTTGTTTGAAAATATTTAACTCGTTCTCTATATCAGCCTTTTGTTCTAATGTGCCCTTGAGATCTGTCTTGGCATGTCTTAGCTCCCGTTTAATTCGATCAATTTCCAATAATCCTTCTCTTAAAGGTTCGCTAAATAGAAACAAAATGCCAAAAGTTGCCGTGGAAATAAAAGTCCCTGCTAGGACGGTAATGACCATGGCAGTTTGACGAGGACGCAGATTAAACAATCTTAGTCTGGCTTTTCCTACTTTTGTCCCTAAGCGATCACCAAATGCAGCAACGGAACCCCCAAGCAATAAAATCGCCAAGATCAGAAGAAAAGTACTGGTGGTCATGAAAGTTGTAAATTATAAATTATCTGTCATCTTCGGTCTGACCTACTCCGGTTAAGGTTACGCAAATTTCTCACTCAAAGCAACGGGATTGTAGACAGTAATCTTTTTCTTATGGATCGAAATGAGTTCTTGATCTCTGAGATCACCGAGCAAACGAGTTACGGTCACTCTAGTAGAGCCAATGGCTTCTGCGATCGCCTGATGGGAAAGTTTGAGATCGATACGAATACCTTCTGAGGTAGGGATACCAAAATCACGACAAAGAATCAACAAAAAACTGACCAAACGAGAAGCCATATCCCGATGAGCCAGGGTTTCAATCATCATTTCTGTTTGTAAAATACGAGATGACAAGCCCCGCAACATCAACATCGATAAATCGGGATTTTCTTTTAATGCTCTTTCTACTTGCTCAATAGGAGATGACAATAATTCTACAGGAGTGAAAGCAACGGCATGGTAAAAGCGATCGCTCTTTTGTCCTGTGATTAGAGACAAAACCCCAAAAACACTGTTTTCCCGTAATAATGCCACAGTGATTTCCTCTCCCGCCTCATAGACACGAGACAATTTCACTGCGCCTTT
Organism: Xenococcus sp. PCC 7305; assembly: GCF_000332055.1. Lineage (GTDB taxonomy): Bacteria > Cyanobacteriota > Cyanobacteriia > Cyanobacteriales > Xenococcaceae > Xenococcus. The sequence continues at coordinate 6,078 of NZ_ALVZ01000125.1, forward strand.
AACCAAAAAGAAGACTCTCTCTGCTGGATCTCCAGGAAAAAAGATCGTTTTTCCCCGTTCAAAGCTTTCAACAATTGGAGGAAAGGAGCTTTTGTTAATTTTGCGGAATACTGAGGCTAAAGGTTGAGTTTGAGTCAGGGATAAGTTCATCGAGTCTACGGATGGACACTAGAAATAAGAATCAATGCTTAATCTTGACATATTTTCACTACAAATTAAAGCATTCAGTGCCAGATTAGACTTCTTGCAAAACTATTTTTATGATTTTCCTTATTTCTTTATTCCCCGTTCCTTAGTTACAAGCTTCAACAAAAAGTCCATTGCCATCACGAAATAATATTATTTAATAAGCAGGGTTTGCTAAGATAAAATCCCTGGGCGTAATCTACATTTAGATCTTTGAGTGTTCTTAAAATAGACTGATCTTCAACAAACTCAGCTATGGTTTTTAAGCCAATAATTTGAGCTAAATTATTGATTGCAATCACCATCGATTTGGTTATAGAGTCATTATTTATTTCTCTAATAAAAGAGCCATCAATTTTTAAGTAATCCACGGGAAGCTCCTTTAGATAGCTCAAAGAAGACATTCCTGTCCCAAAATCATCAAGGGCAAAACTACATCCTAATTGTTTTAAAATTTTAATAAAATTTGATACTTTGGCAATATTATTGATCGCAACCGACTCGGTAATTTCAAAACAAAATAACTTGGGGTCAAGATGATACTCAATGATTTTAGCTTGCAAAAAATCGAGAAAAATATCATCATTCAACGAAGCACCTGAAAGATTAATCGTGAAGACAAATTTTTGATAATTCTGAGCCTTAGAATTGGCAAGTTGACTGAACAGATTGTCGATAACCCAACTATCAATTTGCGGCATCATCGAGAAACGATTAGCGACCGGCAAAAAATCGTTAGGCGAGATGATGACATCATCTTGCTCTTGCAATCTTAATAAAATCTCAAAATGTTGTCTTTGATCTTGATTATCCAAAGGCTCAATAGACTGAGCATAAAGACGAAACAGATTTTTTTCCAAGGCAGAGTGCAATCTTTTACTCCAAGTTAATTCCTGCTGAGGCTGCAATTTTAATTGCGAGATTTCTTCGTTATAAGTGGTATAACAATTTCGACCCCGACTTTTGGCAAGGTACAATGCCTGCTCTGCAGCTTTCATCATTAAACTTGGGGATTCGCTCGCGTTAGGAATAGTACTGACAATTCCAAAACTTAATGTCACAAGAGAACCAACAGATGATTTAACATGGGGCAACTGTAGGTTAGTGACCTTTGCTTGAATCGCTTGAACAATTTTTTGTGCTCCTTGGACTGGGGTATGAGGTAAGATGATCGCAAATTTTTCTGTACTATATAGACTTACAAAATCTGCTGGCCTTCGAATGGCCTGGGCAATAACTTGGGCTACCTGTTGCAAACATTTCTCCCCTGCTTGTTTGCCATAAATATCTTTATAAGCTTCGAAATAATCGACATCACAGATAATCATTGATATTGGGGAAGGATTTCTCTTGAGCCTGCGCCATTCGAGAGATAATTGTTGATCAAGATAACGGCGATTGTAAACTTCAGTTAGGGGATCATAAAGTTCAAGTTCTTGCAAATGTTGATTTTGTTGTTGTAGTTGTTCTTGTTGCAAACCTTGTCTGATCGCGATCGCAATTTGACTAACTAAATGCTGAAGAAAATTAATTTCTGGTTGTTGCCATGTTTTTGAACTATTACATTGGTGAATAATCAGCCATCCCCAAAGATTAGAAGACATGTCAGATGCTAAATTTTCCTGAAAAGTGTAACTGTTAGGATCTCTGTCATTTCTTGCTGTGCCCAGTTCTAAGTTAGTCTTTTGAAGAAAGATCGGAATAACTAGCTGGGACTTAATTCCTAAATCTTTTAAATATGCTTGTTCTGAAGATTCTAAATCACAATTATTAATGTCTTCAGTTAACTGGATATTTCCTTGTTGATATTGCTGAGATTTAACACTGTATTGATCATAGTCTTGAGCATAATTTTTGGATAAAAAATCACCATAAATACCAGGGATAATCGGAGGAGATTCTATTCCTAATGCCTGTACCGTAAAGCTATGATAATTACGGGTATAGCTACTAATAATTGCGCGATCGCAGTTTAAGTTTTTCTGGATATCTTCTACTATTTTTTGCAAAGTTACTTCGAGATCAAGAGACTGAAGAATATTCTCTGATAACTTAAATAAAATTTTTGATTCTTCTTCTTGCCGAGCTAAACTATGCTCAAGACGTTTTAGCCTCAAGCAACCTTCAATTCTGGTGATTAATGCTTGTTGATTAATAGGCTTGAAAAGATAATCAGCAGTATTTAACTGCCAGTTCTCCATTTGTTGTAGAGTTCTAAAATAGGGAATTAGATAAATAGTTGGGATTGCAGACTCTATCCCCAAATTGTTTTCTAAATAATCACTAACTTCAACATCATACTCCTGTGCTTCTGGAATATCTAGCAAAACAAGATCAGGGCATACTGATTTTGCTGTTATGCTTTCTAAATTCTGCGTCAGTAAGACTTGGTATCCCGAATTTGTAAGAGATTGAAACAGAAAATTTGTAGTTTCATCATCATTCCCAACAATTAAAATTAATTCTTTAGTCTTAGAATCTATAGAAATTACCATAGATATTTAGTACTTTTATCATGTTATATTTTGCTCTCCACTAACTTAACTCACGGCTAGCTTGATCATGCATCCCCAAACATACTTAAATCAACAAAAAAAAAGATTTTATTCTTAGTCTTCATCAGTAAAAATACGTATTTTTCGCAAATTCGACAGTATTCAGTACTTACGTATTCTGACTATTAAACGATTATATTAAATTTTTAGAGAGATTTTGAATTAGAACAATTGCGGACAGGAATATTTTGCTTCTTTGAATGTCACATTACTTAAATTGTGGAGAAATATTAATTTTCTGTCAATCAAATCAAGCAAATATTCAGTTACCGAAAGTACCTATAGTTTTCAAAAGCCTTAGGGAATCATCAAGACTATAAATAACAAATTAATATAACTTTAGGCTGATGACAAATATTATTCAGATTTCAGAAAAGGAGTTAAAGGAACAAGGAAAATTTACCGAGAGAAAAAATTCTTAAGTATCGGGGAAAGTCAATTCAGTCGGAGGAGAATTAAGTAGGTGTGCAAAATTATTGGTGCAAATTTGAAATTAGCTACATTCTTTTTCCCAAGTTCCTAATTCCCTAAAACCCTAAACACCCAAAATATGCAATTAATTTTACCTAGGCACTTAAATCTTGAACCCCCTGTGCCTGAGCTGAAAATTCGACGCAGCAGAGCGATCGCAAGTCAACAAATTATGATATTGAGGAGTACTTGCCCAGCGTTCAATTTCTCTGGCACGAATTACAGGGACAGGATGGGTTAGTTGGCCAGTTTGAAATATTTTCAGCGTTTCCCCTAAACTATGGTTGCTAATTGAGTCATAGTCTCGGGCCTGCTCGATGAAGGCTTCTAAATTTAATTGTGGTGCTAAAGAAGGGGAACCCCCTGTCAATTTCATTAATACCGACATCATGACCTTGGGATCTTGAGTTGCCAGTAAGGCCGCGCGATCGCAACTAAACTCAGCACAACGAACCCATTGCATTATTTGCTCCTGTAGTGATTGTGCGATCGCGGCGCCCCAAAAAGGGAGTAAATTAGTGGCTAAAGTCATAATATTTGCCATTGTTAGATAAACCCCATGTTCGCATTTGAGATGACCTAACTCATGGGCAATTACTGCCTGAATCTCTTCAGGAGTCAACATTTCAATTAAAGAAGTATGCATCATGATAAAAGGCTGCTTACCCCTCATCGCGAAAGTATAGGCATTGGGAGTCGGATTTTGCTGGATATATAGTTGAGGCGGTTCGAGATCCAGAATCTGACAAGCTTCTAGAAGTAACTGATGCAAATGAGGGAGCTGTCTCTCACTAACCAAAATACTAGAAGCAATATTATTAAGATAAAAAAATTGCTCAGCAACTGATCCTAAAACACTACGAATTGCAATATCTAATCCCGGAAGTTGTTTTAACGTATTAGTTGCTTGTAGATCCAGCGGATGACGAAAACCATCCGCTTTAAGACCAATAAGAATTTTCCTTGATAAATTCATCTTTACTTTGCGCAGGGGTTCCCTGCTTTAGCAGCAGGCTGTTTCATTTATTGTAAATGATCAGGTTTTGCCTTCGTTTAACGATGAATTTTGTGGCATAAATCTACTGTTTTAAATGTTCTATCTTTGTGGAGTGAGGAACAATTGCTTGGGGATTTGCCATACAGCAAAAATCTTTCTGTGGCCTCAAAATCACGCACTCGCAGTTGGCGAAAAATTAGAAATTTTTCTTGAGTGATGATCATTTCATGTTGTTCATTAACCATAATTTTGATTTCCCCAAAGGACTGTTACCAGGAAAATGGATGGTTGTTAATTATCCATAGATAATATCAATCAATTCAGACTGATAATTAGCTTGCATTGCACTAAAGTATTCAATAAAGAACAAGTTTTTAGCTGTAAATTTAGAAGCATACTCTTCTTTTAGTCAATTTGCTTGAACTTTTAATCGGGATAAATACGGAGATTTTTGACGCTTCTAATTTTGAAGCTAGTATTCTCACTTAAATTACATTCTCACGGAGAGTTAACACAATTTCATCTGCATTCTCGGCGTTTTGTCAATACTCAATAATATTTATTTACAAAATAGCGTTTTTCCATCGCGTTATACTAAACTCCTAAGACTTTTTTGGGTAAATTCCCACAAAAAAAACTCCTTTGAGGCTAAAAAAGGTTAACAATAGTAAAGTAATGTAAATTTCTCTCAGTTTTTAGGATAAAAATCTTGCCATGCGTGTAATTCTTATGACGGGTAAAGGCGGAGTCGGAAAGACCTCCGTTGCAGCTGCAACAGGGCTGCGATGTGCAGAACTTGGCCATAAAACCTTAGTACTTAGTACAGATCCAGCTCACTCCCTGGCAGATAGTTTTGAGGTTGAATTAGGACATGAACCTAAACAAGTCCGTCCAAACCTTTGGGGTGCCGAGTTGGATGCACTTATGGAATTAGAAGGGAATTGGGGTGCAGTTAAGCGTTATATTACCCAAGTACTGCAAGCTAGAGGGTTAGATGGAGTTCAAGCCGAAGAGTTGGCAATCCTGCCAGGAATGGATGAGATCTTTGGTTTAGTGAGAATGAAACGTCATTATGATGAAGGCGATTTTGACATTCTGATAATTGATTCGGCACCTACTGGCACAGCTTTACGATTACTGAGTCTTCCTGAAGTTGGTGGTTGGTATATGAGACGTTTTTACAAACCATTTCAAGGCATGTCGGCGGCTTTGCGTCCCATTGTTGAACCGATTTTTAAACCGATTGCTGGTTTTTCCTTACCTGATAATGAGGTGATGGATGCTCCCTACGAATTTTACGAACAAATTGAGGCTTTGGAAAAAGTTTTAACCGATAACACTCGGACTTCGGTAAGACTTGTAATGAATCCAGAAAAGATGGTGATCAAAGAATCCTTGCGGGCTCATGCTTATTTGAGTCTCTATAATGTTTCAACTGATTTAGTGATTGCGAATCGGATTATCCCCGATTCGGTTACCGATCCTTTCTTTGCCCGATGGAAGTCAAATCAACAAATTTATAAACAGGAAATTTACGATAATTTCCATCCCTTGCCCGTGAAAGAAGCCCCACTTTTTTCTGAGGAAATGTGTGGTTTAGAGGCCTTGGATAGATTAAAAGAAATTCTTTACCAAGATGAAGATCCCACTCAGGTTTACTATAAGGAGAATACTTTGAAGGTGGTTCAGGAAAAAGGGATGTACAGTTTAGAATTATATTTACCAGGAATCCCCAAAGAACAAATTCAACTTAATAAAACTGGAGATGAATTGAATGTCAGAATTGGCAATCATCGACGCAATCTAGTTTTGCCCCAAGCGCTGGCCGCCCTCAAACCCTCAGGAGCCAAGATGGAAGATGATTACTTAAAAATTCGCTTTAGTAATGCAGCTTGAACATTTAGCATTGACCATTAATTATTTAGTATTTTTTGGTAAATGTGAATTTCTATTCGACTTGATTATTTTTGAACTTCAATTAGCAGCATTTTTTGAACTTGTTGGTGAAAATCACCTCCTTGATCGTAGTATTGTTTAAGCTGGTTGAAACGTTCCACACTGAGATTATTGTCCCGGATAATTCGCATGGTATTGTTGCAATAATTGTCGGCAATACCGCGAACATTGGGAGCTAAACTTTGTAAGGTGATGGGTTGGTTACAGGATATGTTTGGCGGTCTTTGATTGATAGTCGTTTTTATCTCGTGATAAGTTTGCTGTCTGAGCAATTCGATTTCGAATCCTGCTCGGGAATAATTGAGTATGTCTTGTTGCGTATAACTTTGAGCATAGGCATAATGGTCAAAAGAAATTTTGCGGTGATCTGGGGAAATATGAGGAAGCAAACCCCCAAATACACTGATGCTTGTGAGAATACTAATATTCAAAATATAAGTACAAAATTTTTTAAATTTATAAATTGACATTAGAGACTTTATTAAGGGATGAGGGATAAACGATGAAGGATGAGGAAAACAAGAAGTAACTGCTTTTTACTGAATAATGGATGACATTATTTCGCTTGGGGGAATCACCTTCGTTTAATTATTCTGAAGTATTTTCGTTAATATAAGTTCCATATTCTGAATTTGTATCATAAATAATAAAATTTCATGTCTCAATTTTCTCACTTAGTCGAACTGCTGCAATATAGAGCGATCGCACAACCTCATGATCTTGCCTATACCTTTCTCTCCAATGGTACGACAGAGGCGGGAAGTCTTACCTATCAAGAATTAGACCGCCAGGCAAAAGCGATCGCAGCTCGCTTACAGTCTCTGGTAAAACCTGGGGCTCGGGCGTTACTAGTCTATCCCTACCATGAAGGTTTAGAATTTATCGCGGCTTTTATGGGATGTCTCTACGCCCAGGTGATTGCGGTGACCAAAAGTACTCCTCGTCGGGGAAATGCGATCGCAGAATTGACCGAGCGAGTTAAATTATCAGGCGCGACTGTTCTCTTAACTACTCAAGAGTTTTTAGATATTGTTGAGACGGAAGTTGCTAAAAATAATAAGATCCCAGGCAAATTCAAATTTTTTCCTCGCCTGGCTACAGACCAAGTAGATTTAGCCTTAGATAATGACTGGCAAAGCGTAAAAATCGAACCCGATACGCTCGCTTTTTTACAATATACTTCCGGTTCTACAGGAACCCCTAAGGGTGTAATGGTTACTCATGAAAATATTTTGCATAACGAGGAGACAATCCGCCAAGGGTTTAATCATGATGAATCAACTATTGTTGTGGGTTGGTTGCCGATGTTTCATGATATGGGATTAATTGGTAATATTTTGCAGCCTTTGTATTTAGGAACACCAAGTATTGTGATGTCTCCGGTCTCTTTGTCTCAACAACCTTTTGAATGGTTGAAAGCTATTACTAATTACCGAGCCACGACTAGTGGCGGCCCCAATTTTGCCTATGATTTATTATGCTTAAAAGCGACTCCAGAAAAGTTAGCAGGCTTGGACTTAAGTAATTGGAAAGTGGCATTTTCTGGGGCGGAAACTGTGCGAGCAGAAACTATTGAGCGGTTCTCCCATATTTTTGCCAATTGTGGGTTTAATAAATCTGCTTTTTATCCTTGCTACGGCATGGCAGAAGCTACCTTGTTTATTACTGGGGGCTTACAACAAGAAGAACCGAAGATTAAATATGTCGATGGTCCGGCCCTAGAGAAGAATCAAGTTGTCGAAATTTCGCCGGAAACGACCGGGAGTAAAGCGATCGTGGGATGTGGTGGGCAATGGCTAGATACAGAAGTCTTAATTGTAAACCCTGAAACCTTAACTCCCTGTAAAGCCGATGAAGTGGGGGAGATTTGGGCTCTTGGTTCTGGCATTGGTCAAGGATATTGGGAACAAAAACAAGAAACCAAAGATACTTTTCAGGGTTTGCTCAAAGGAACCACCAGTCCTGAATACCTGCGGACTGGGGACTTGGGTTTTCTGCAAGATGGAGAATTGTATATCACAGGTAGATTAAAAGAAGTCATGATCTTTTGGGGCAGATATCGTTACCCCCAACATGTGGAAGAAACTGTCCAAAAATCCCATCCTGCCTTAAGAAAAAATGCTGGTGCTGCCTTTGCGATCGATAAAGATGGTGCAGAAAGATTAGTAATTGTTCAGGAGGTGGAAAGAAGTTATTTACGTTCTTTTGACTTGGCAGAAATTGTTACCTCTATTAGTCAAGCAGTCGGCGAAGCCCATGAGGTGGAAGTATACGCGATCGCAATTCTCAAGACTGGTAGCATTCCCAAAACTTCTAGTGGCAAAATTCAACGTCGTGGTTGTGCTAAAAAATTCCTTGAAGGAAATTTAGAAAATATCATCGCTCAATGGGGACAAAACCAGGAAGATAAAGCTGTTACGGAAATGGTTAATTTATGAATAATTAACCACTATGTCGCCTAGAATTATCAATTAAACCATTCATTTCTTTCAAAAAGAACTTTTTCAACTTTGCTGACTTATCTAAATTCAAAACTAAAGTCGGAGATACAAGATAGTCTTTCCTAAACATCTCAAAAAATGAAATAACTATTTTCGACTTATCGAAAACTTGAAAAGAATAGTTTAAAAAATGAGGATAGTAATAAAATTTAATCCGAGAAATATCAGCACCAGCTTCGTTTGCTATACTCACTAACTTGACATAAGTTCCATCGATTTTTGACTTTAATAAATCTTTTGAACTATCTGAATACAATCTACTTATTTCATTTAAATTTTCTGCAATTTCTGGATCTGAAACAACTACATTAATAATAGTGTCACTTTTTCGGAAAAAATCTACTAATGATCTTCTGTTTCTATTTATCCAAGAATCAAAATAATAGACAACAATATCTATAGTAGAGTTAGAAGAATTAATAAGCCCTTCCCAGTCACAGTCATAAAATTCTTCTTCAAAATTTTTAACTAATTCTAGACCAGACATTCTATCCTCAATATAACTTCTAACCAAAGAAATTTCCTTTTCTAGCTTCGATTGTTGTTTAACACTGTTTCTCCTGTTGTATAACTCTTCAAGTCCAATTATCTTAAAAAGAAAATATAAAACAGGAATTCCCACTAAAACTGCAATCAAACTGGGAATAGTGTTTAGAATTAATAATAATAATTTATTTTCTGTGGTTTGATCTATTTGCTGATAAACCAAAATCAGAGGGATCGAAGTTAAAACAGCCAAAAGTACCTTAAGTCTTTCTGCAATATCCTTTTTCATCAATAAAGCTGCGAATTAATAGTCTGATTAAGTCATTCTGTACATCTTATTTTGATCTTGTGATCAACTTCTATCGTACTAGTGCTGCTGCGCGGAAGTAATAAGTAATAAGTAATGAGTAATAAGTCTTGATACATCAGCTTTTTGCTCTTCGTTGATAGATAGCTTATTTACGCCCACGTCTACTAGCTCTTTGAAACAAAATCGGAATCTGTGCAACTTACCAAATAGGTTACAGTCTGAACTCACTGATTGCTATCGCGAAATACCTAATAGTTTATAGTTTGAGGATTACATCTCATATCTGTATATCTAAAATCAATGTTTATGAGTCAAAGAATGGGGAACTTCCAAATTATTACTCTCCATCAGAACCCGATCGCTCATAATATCTTGAGGATTACCATCAGCCATGACTCGCCCTTGATTGAGGAGAATAACACGATCGCAGACTTCTAAGACCAATTCCAAATCATGAGCCGATAAAATAATAGTCTCAGGAGAAGCTTGTAAAAATCTAATTAAACGACGTCGGGCCTTAAGATCTAAATTAGCACTAGGCTCATCATAAAGCATTATTTGCGGTTGCATTGCCAATACAGATGCGATCGCAACCATACATTTCTCTCCCCCAGAAAGTTGATGAGGAATTCTCTCCTTTAAATGAGACACTCCTGTTAGCGAAAGTGCCATGTCAACCCTTTCTGCTACTTCGACCGGGGATAGGCCCATGTTTTCGGGACCGAAAGCAATATCATCTTTAACTGTCGGGCAAAACAGCTGATCATCGGGATTTTGAAATACCAAACCAATCTCAGGATAAAAATCCCCTGAATTTACCAACTTGTTAAACAACCTAACTGTGCCATAGCTAGACTGCAACAGCCCACAAATTGTCAAAAACAAAGTCGTTTTTCCTGCTCCATTAGCGCCAATTAGTCCGATTCTTTCTCCTGCTAAAATCTGTAAATTGATATCTGTGAGAGTTGAACTTTCTTGATTATATTTAAAGCATAAATTGTCAATTGAAATTGCTACAGTTTGTAACTTGAATAAGCCTGTCTTGTTTGTTAATTCTTTCATTAATTGCTTCCTTATATAATAACTAGAAATCAAAAGTTAATTGAGAATCACTACTGCTAACTTTCTCTTTTTAATTATTTAAACCGCCAAGAAAATTTCCAAAACTAATAATGTAATTGCTGCGAGTAAAGCAATTGCTGTCAACCAGATATCGTACCTGGATTGGGTATTATTTTGTTTTTTATGAATCGTATTTTTCCCTGGTACCTTATAACCATAACCCCTTAAGATCATTGCTTGATAAATTCTGGTAGATCTTTCGTAACTTCTAACAATTAAACTACCGATTAATCGGGTCAAAATTTCTAGCTGACGACTATTAAAAAGATGGGGATTAAACCCACGCAACTTCATTGCTCTCTGCATAGTTTTCAGCATTTGTCCTAACTCTTCTAAATAGCGATAGGTCAAAAGAGTCATGTCTAAGATCACTTGAGGCAGTCCTAGACCCCGTAGTCCTTTGATGCTATTGAGAATAGTTGCCGTACCAAATAAAACCAAACTAACAGTAATAATACAAAAAAACCTGACTACAATCAACAAGGTTTCCTGACAGCCTTCCCACCTTAAGTTTAGCCAGCCCCATTGCCAGATTATTGTATCCCCGGCCACAAAAGGCAATAAAAAAACCACTGCCAAAATAAAGTAACCAGGATAGCGTAAACGAGAAATCAAATAAGAAACAGGCAATCTTGATAGGGAAAAAATGATGATTGTAATAAAAACAATAACAGGTAATAGTACCAAGCTACGAATAAAGGAAAAGGCAAAAATTAACCCTAGTAAGCCGACAATTTTATATTTTTGCTCCCAACGATGAATTGGTGACTGTAGATAAGCATAACGGTCTAAGGCTAACTTCATTAGTTTACAATTAGTAACAATTAGAAAATAATGTTAAAACAACTATATTTTCAGTAACTCAGGCTTAACCTGCTCCAGAAAAGAGATTAGCATAAAGGTAAAACTGCCTTCAATTAATCCTTGGATTCCGTAACTTATTAAAGAGATAAAAATTGCTCTTTGTTCGAGAGTTGCATCAAGGTCTGGGGTAATAGTCAAAATTGCGATCACAGAAAAAATAGTTGCCGATAGCATAATCGCCAACATGCCACTTAGAAAAGCGAAGACCTTGTTTCTAATCTTCTCGGGAAGGGCAACATGCTCTCGCCAACGAAATAGATGGTAAGCAACGATCGCAGGAACGCCCATAATAATCGTATTAACGCCTAAAGTAGACATGCCTCCATGGCTAAAAATCACAGCCTGAAAAAATAAGCCAATGGGAATTGCCAAAAAAGCATAGTAACCCAAAAGAGTACCCATTAAGCCATTCAAAATCAAATGGATACTAGTAGGAGGCAGGGGAATATGAATCGAGGAAACCACAAAAAAAGCTGCAGTTAACAAAGAAGCCTTGGGAATATTCGCTTGGGGATTGGGGTCTTGTTGAATTTTTTTGAGAGAGTACCATGTTAATCCTCCAGCTAAGGCATAACCGGTAATACAAATACTAGGAGGAATAAAACCATCAGGAATATGCATTGATCATTAAGAGTTAATCGTTCTTTGTTAAATGTTGACTACGAGAAAAAAAGAAAGCGGTGCCAATAAATCCCCACACACTAGTTATTGTCATCATCAGCTTTTGCCAAGGCGTAAAATCTTTATGAGAAGAGGCCGCTGTGTATTCCAAGCTACCCGCCTTTTCTGTTAAACCTGAGACAGTCCCCTCTGCAATTTCAGTTTCCGAAATATCGAGATTTTCCTCTAGACTTGAAACAATTTGCCCCTCAACAATAGGAATACTAATAATATCTCCATGTCCAGACTGGCGTATTTTGACGTCCCAACTGCCGGACAAACTTGAATCTGGGATAAAAGTAAACTGACCCTCTTGATCGGTCACTCCCGTTAACCAGGGAACGGTGGGATCTTGAGGGGAATAGACAACGGCTTGAGCATTCTTCATCGGAGTCCCATCATCAAAACTAGCTTGAATTGCGATCGCGGGTCTCTGACTATACTTAATCTGAGAACCATGAGCTAAACTTGGCTCCGAGAGTGCACCATTCAAAAGCAAAAATATTAAAAAACCCAACTGTTTCATGTTTTCTTGTCCAGCCACTGACTCTACAAAAAATTGTAAAGTGCCAATTTCCAAGAACAAAGTTTCTCCTAAATTTCTCCAGATTCTCCTCGCCGTTAACTGGTTAATAATTAATGTTCAATAGGTAATGATCAATGTTCAATAAACTCTCCGCAAAAATACCTAACAAGAAGACGAAATCCGAGAAGAAAGTTTACATTTCTTTGTCTTTTGACTGCCCTTCCTTGCAAAACAATTGTGTGACCTGGCAATAACCCATTTTCCATGGGTTCCATTGTCCAAAAGAGGGCATTGTCAAAAGCACTTGGAGCTTGTTGTTGACTCACGACAATCGGCTCAGCATTGGCATCTCTGCGGCTAAATCATATAGTTGTAGATTGATTTAAGATTAAGACTTGTGGGGCAGATTTAAGATTATTTTCCAAATCAGATTTGTCATCAGCATTCAACTCATAAGCAATAACCTCTGAAACCGAAACTTCAAGGCGATCAAACTCAATTTGCCAACCATCTTTAGCCACAAATCCTTGACGAACAAAATCTTCTCCATTGGCAACCAAAACAAAATTGCCAGTATTGACTGCTGTCTCCTGTTGGGCAACGCTTTCGCTAGATTTGCAGCCGGTAACCAATGTGGTTAATAATACTATTATGCCTGTAATTGTAGTGATCTTTTTCATCTTGTTCATTGCTTATTTGATATCGTAGTTTTGTCTATGGCAAATTGTAAAAAAAAATACTTGATGTCATTTTTGGTTATATTGCTTACAATGCGATAGGGGCACAAAAACTGCAAGATGAAGATTTCGTTAACAATTTTATAATTAAGTCCCATAATCCCCTAGAAATCTTTACCAAATTCCCAGTAATCAAAGCTAAAATCGGGGAAATTATCAAAATCTAGTTAATAACACTGACTATCAAATTGCCATAGTAACCACTAGGCGATGAATAGGGTTCTTGACTAGTTACAAAGGTATGGGTCTAAATTCGAGTAAACAATAGAATATTAAAGTCTATTGTCTTTAATTGTGATTTTTTTTAATTTTTAAGGAGCAAGAGGAAAACAGCATGACCGAAGCTAATGATGTAGTAGCAACTATCATAAAACCAGCAAGTGATTGGGAATTACTGGTTGGAGAAGAACCCCAAAATCTTAAAGGTGATTTAGAAAGTTCTAAGAAGGATTCTAGCGAAAAAATAGCTAAATTGGCGAGCAAATTAGCTTCTACGCCTCGTCGCACGGCGGAGAGAGGTCGCAAAAAACCTTATACGGAAGATTCTATTCGTATTTACCTCCAAGAAATTGGGCGCATTCGTTTGCTGCGTGCAGAAGAAGAAATTGAACTGGCTCGGAAAATTGCGGATCTCCTCGAATTAGAAAGAATTAGAGAAAGAATTGAAGATGAGCTAGATAGGGAAATTAGCGACGCAGAATGGGGCAAAGAAGTAGACATGGAACTACGCCCTTTCCGACGTCGTTTATTTTTGGGGCGACGAGCTAAAGATAAAATGGTGCAATCAAACCTGCGTTTGGTGGTATCTATCGCTAAAAAATACATGAATCGTGGTTTGTCCTTCCAAGATTTGATTCAAGAAGGTTCTTTGGGCTTAATTCGCGCCGCTGAGAAGTTTGACCACGAAAAAGGTTATAAATTTTCTACTTATGCTACTTGGTGGATCAGACAGGCCATTACCAGAGCGATCGCAGATCAGTCTCGGACAATTCGTCTTCCTGTTCACCTTTATGAAACTATTTCTCGTATTAAGAAAACTACTAAAATTTTATCCCAAGAAATGGGTCGCAAGCCCACCGAAGAAGAGATCGCAGAGCGCATGGAAATGACAATTGAGAAATTGCGTTTCATTGCTAAATCGGCTCAGTTGCCCATATCTCTAGAAACTCCTATTGGAAAAGAAGAAGATTCTCGTTTAGGCGACTTTATTGAAGCTGATGGCGAAACACCTGAGGATCAAGTATCTAAAAGTTTATTGCGGGAAGATTTAGAGAATGTCTTAGATACTCTTAGCCCCAGAGAAAGAGATGTGTTACGTCTTCGCTATGGCTTGGATGATGGACGAATGAAAACCCTAGAAGAAATTGGTCAAATCTTTAATGTGACTCGTGAAAGAATTCGTCAAATCGAAGCTAAAGCCCTAAGAAAGCTGCGTCATCCTAACCGTAATAGCATTCTTAAAGAGTATATTCGTTAAATCAAAATATTATATTTTAGCTTATTAGCTTAATTGCTTATATTTGGGGGCTGTTTAACTACGGCCCTTTTTTTGTGTGTTTTTTAATATTCAATACCAATACCGTTTTCTCGAAATTCGTCTACAGTTTGCGAAGACAATTCATGGGTTGTCATTTGCTGCAAAATTGCCAGAGACAGAGTAAGATGATGTGCCCCAGCTTGCACCGTCGCAGCTGCTTCCTGGGGTGATTTGATACTCGCTGCTAGAATTTCTGTATTACTTGCGCGAAGAACATTAGCCATTTCTCTCACTAAGGCTAAACCATCTCCTAATAACCTCGTTGCTCGATTGACATAGGCGATCGCGTATTTTGCGCCCGCTTCTTTAGCAATAATCGCTTGAGCAGGACTATAGATTGCGGTAACCGAACAGGCAATTTCTGAAGATAAATGAGCAGTCACCCGAAAGCCCAAATCCGTAGCAGGTATTTTTAAAACTATTTTATTACCGATAATTTCTGCGGCTTGTCTGGCTTCTGCTACCATGGCATCAAAATCATTAGCACAAAGTTGATAGTATAATTCGCCTGGGCTGATTGCTGATAGTTGAGTCAAGGTTGATGCGGGATTTAAGACGCTTTTTTTAAGTAAAGTTGGATTAGTTGTAATTCCTTTTATCCATCCAAGATTGACAGCGACTTGAGCTTCTTCAATGATTGCTGAGTCCAGGTAAATCATACTAACTGTTCTGTCTATTTTTTTTATTTTTCTTGTTACATGAGTATACTATTACTCCACTCTTGATCCTTAAATCGTTCCCAAGGGGATTATTTGCAAAAAAGATAAAAATGATTAAGATAGAAGGAGCTTAACTACCATGTTGGTGACTGCCTCCATAGTTTATGATCTATGCTTGATTTATAAGGGTTTGAGCCTGGTTATTGTTGAAGTAGACCGTGCCTAGACTCGGAAATGGATGCAAATATCGCTTAAACCCATCCTGGTTTTTCCAGGTCGTAAACTAGGGTAAAACGGCTTGGCGGTTAACTATTTAAGCCAAGAGCAATCTTGGCAGTTTTTTTTGTAATTTTAAATTTTTAGCCCTTTACGCCACTGCTGATATCAGTATCGATAATGTATTTTTGCAAAAACATAAACAAAAACAGCACTGGGGCAATAGATATGACCGAACCGGCCGCAACTAAGCGCCAATCCAAAGAAAAAGTTCCGGCAAGGTTGGCGACACCTAAAGGCAAAGTGTAATATTCAGGACGATCTAAAACAATTAGAGGCCAGAGGAAATCGCTCCAGGAACCAATAAAGACAAAGATAGCTAGGGTTACTAAAGCAGGACGAATTGCGGGTATCATAATATGCCACCAAATACCTAATTCGGAACAACCATCAATTCTGGCAGCTTCTTCCAATTCTTTGGGCACTCCTTTAAAAGCCTGACGTAATAAAAATATGCCGAAAGCTGTGGCAATATTAGGGAGGATAATACCCAAATAACTATTCCGTAAACCAAGATTTACCGCCATAATATACAGCGGAATCATGACAATTTGAAAGGGAATAATAATAGTCGCTACAATCAGGGCAAAAATCACTTCTCTACCACGAAAGTTCAGTCTTGCTAAAGGATAAGCGGCTAAAGCGCAGAAAAGCAGATTTAAACTAACAGAGAGGACGGCGACGATCGCACTATTGGCAAGATACTGTCCGAAAGGATAGGTCGCCCAAACGGTTTTGAAGTTTTCAAAAGTGGGCTGAGTAGGCAAAAGCTGTGGGGGAAAACTAAATATGTTTTCTGTGGGTGATTTAAATGCTGTCCCGATTAACCAAAGTAAAGGAAATAGCATTAAAATTGCGATTCCAATTAATAATAAGTAAGTCGCGATCGCATTGAGTTTACTTTTAGACATTATTCAAAACCATATTCTAGACAGGAAGTTTGTTTTTAACAATGCTATTGAGGAGTTGTTATGGTTGTGCAATCCAATATAGAATAATAGACCGTGGAACTTTACATAGCCAATAACTAAACTTATCTAATGAATCTTTATCAACTATTTCAGATTATTTGGTCATCATCAGCACTTTTATTAATAATTGTAGTTTTGCTCCACAGTCCGAAAGGAGATGGCTTGGGAGGCATCGGTGGACAAGCTCAACTATTTACCAGTGCTAAAAGTGCGGAGAATACTCTTAATCGCATCACTTGGGCCTTAACTATTGTTTTCATGGCATCGACGATCGCATTAAGTGCAGGGTGGCTTAGGTAAGGGATGAGGGATGAAGGATAAGGGATGAGGAATGCCCTAAAGGATGAGGGATGAAGGATAAGGGATGAGGAATAAGTGATCATTAAAGTCATGTTATGAATAGCAAGAGATCGCGGTTGGTAAAGTTACTAGTGATTGCGATCGCTTGTTTCTCATTAGTATTTCTCCTTCCCCAATTCCCCAGTTTCCCCACTTCCCCCACTTCCCCATCTTCCAAGCTTCCTAATCTACAACCTCATCCCCTACCGCAATCTTTGGCAAAAGCTGAACTTCAGAACGATGCTGGGGATTATTTCTCTCAAGTCAAAGCCACTGCTGTTGGTTATCTCGTTTGGTCTAAATTTCCCCTCAAAATCTATTTAGAACAACCAAAATCTTTCAGTGATTCTGCTGGCAATCTACGCTTTCAGCAATGGGTCGCAGCCGTTCGAGAGGCGATCACGGAATGGAATAACTATCTTCCCTTAGTAGAAACCGAGAATTCTGAATTAGCTGATATTTTGATAACGCGATCGCAAGTAGACAGAGAAATTGAACTTGATGCGGAAACAGGGTTGTATAAAATTCCCCGCACCATCACCGCTCAAACAACTTATGATTTTTATTTGAGTTCCGATACTCCTCCGATACTTTCGCATCAGATGAAGGTTCAAATTAGTCCTGATCTGGGGAAACATGCGACTTTAGCCACGGCCAGACATGAATTAGGTCATGCTTTAGGAATTTGGGGACATAGCGATCGTGAAACTGATGCTTTATATTTTTCCCAAGTATCCGATCCTCCTGCCATTTCACTCAGAGATATTAATACTCTTAAAAAGATTTACCAACAACCAACAAGATTGGGGTGGGCAATTGAAAATTGAGGCGTTGCTGATTTAAAACATGAAAGAATTTTGGACTAATCTTCTTTGCTTCTTTCTTTGCGTCTTTGCGCCTTTGCGCGAAACGAATTCATATCTGGATTCAGCAACGCCAAAATTGAAAATTAAAAATTAC
>NZ_ALVZ01000126.1 GCF_000332055.1 Xenococcus sp. PCC 7305
CTATATATCCTAAAAGCACTGTGAAACTAAGCGCTTTGACTTCCATAAATTAGCTCACTCTTGATTTCTGACTTTTTTCTATCTTGCTGCGCTACCGTAAGCCTAGTTCTGTATCCCCTGTTACTTTCGAATTTGGAATTGCTGCAGTAATACCCCCATACTTGACAGCTCCAGTGAAATCTGCACCGCTACCACTGATTGGATCGCCTCTAAAGCCAATACCTATTTTGGCATCGCTTATTGGTAGGTTAGCAACCCCACCACCTGTTGCATTAAAAATAACTTCTGTTGCCATGATTAACTGCCCTTATAATTTGTTGAACATGACCGCAAATAGCCAACATAAAAACTAAATTCTGTTGCGGTTGGGATAAGAATTCTTGGTGTTGATACGTTTGAATTAACTAACTTTGCTTGAGCTGGAATCAGAACAATATTTTGCTTTAATCGTACTTAACTGGACAGTGAGAAGTTCTATTTGAGAGAAAAAAGACATCCCCATACTCCTCGAGCAAGAAATGTCAGATACTGACTGAGATAATCACAACCAGTCAGTGTAATGAGAAAATTGTATCAGCGTCTTGAGCAAATAATGGTTGAGTTCCGACCAGTGTTTAGAAGAGAAGCCACCTTTGAATGGTTTGTCCTGCTATTGTGGGGAATCCTGTTGAACAGGCAACCTCCTGCTGTCACAAGTTATCTGAATGCATTAGGCTTAGGGGAAGGATATTATCATCAAGCGCTTCATTGGTTTAAATCTAGGGCATTTAATGTCGATGCCTTGTGTCATTGTTGGGGAGAGTGGCGCAAAAAGCACTCGGCGATTCATCAGCTCAAGGGTCAGCGAGTATATGTCGGAGATGGCATCAAAGTAGGAAAAGAGGGACGTAAGATGCCAGGAGTCAAAAGATTACACCAAGAATCAGAGGATGTGAGTAAGCCGGAATGGATTAGAGGGCATTATTTCAGTGCCTTAGGGTTGTTACTAAGTGCTGACAAAGCACTATTTGCTAGTCTAATAGTACTCAAAGTTCATGATGGAATTGAAGGTATAGAGGAAAATGCAGCAGTGACGTTAGTGGATAAAATGGCACTGCTTTGCGTGAAATACATGGAAAAAGGCAGCTATGCAGTTTTGGATGCATACTATGCCTCGGTCAAAGTCTTGGCTCCATTTCGAGACCAGGGCATCCACCTAATTAGTCGGGTGCGCATTACCAGCGTTGCTCATGCAGCCTTTTCTCCTCGTCCTGGCAAGCATGGGCCAGGGAGACCTCGCCAATGGGGTAGTAATATTAAGTTACAAGAGTTGTTCGCCCCCATTGAGCTGTGTCATCAAGCTTCCGTTTGGCTCTACGGTCAATCGATGAAGGTTTATTACCAATGTTTTGAGTTTTATTGGGATAGTCCCAAAGTGCCTGTGCTCTTCGTGTTGACTCAGCTACCCTCTGGTAAGCGAATTATCTTACTCTCAAGCGACTTGAGCTTAACGGTCGCAGAAGTGATTGAAGCCTATGGTTGGCGTTTCAAAATTGAGGTTAGTTTCCGCACCATTCTACATTTGCTAGGCGGGTTTAGTTATCGCTTCTGGCTCAAGTCAATGAAGCGAGCCGCCAAATGGCCTTCCAACCTACGATTAAAGGACTATCCCCAGACCATTCAAACACAAATATCGGTTAAAGTTGAATCCTTTGAGCGCTTTATCAATCTTAATGCTATTGCCTTGGGACTGCTCCAAGTTCTCGCTTTAGAGATGCCTCTCACTATTTGGCAACATTTTCCACTCTGGTTTCGTAGTCTCCCCAAGCACGGCTATCCCTCTGAACGAATTGCTCTTCTCTCACTCCAGAATCAACTTGATGTCAATTTTTCTCAAAGCAGACCCAATCTACTTCTGGATAAATTACTTAGGTCTAAAATTGGATCTTTTCTTGTCCCTGACAATTCAGACTTGGCCGCCTGAAATCACTTGCAAAACACAAAAAAAACTTATTACTGTCCAGTACTTAAGTTACTTGAACTATTAATTCAAGTATATTTATCTGAAATAAATTGAATAAAGTTTCGTTAAAAACTTATATAAAATATTGCCTTATAAAATTCAATAAATCTTTCTTTGTACCCATAAGTATTTGAGTAAGCATTAAAGCAATTTTTTTATACTTAGCTCAAGAAATCATGTTTATTTTTTTTCAATAAATAAACACAATAAAATACGGCTATTGTTAAGAAAATAATCCATAAAATAGGATTGCTATTTAATCCAAACATTAAGCTCACCCATCCTGGTTTAAATCGGCCAATAAACGTTAATGAAACAACAAATATAAAAATTGAGATAATCACAGATAGGTTTTCTTTGAATTGCCAAAATTTCCAACATAGAAAGGAAAAAAATAACGGGTAAATCAAAAAAGCGAAAATATCAAGCTGACCAATAGCTTCATCCGTGCCAAAAATCAGATTTTTAGTAATTAAATTATAGTAAAGTCTAAGTGGTAGCCATGTAAAAAATAAGAGAGAGGAAAAAATCAAACTATTAATGTATTTATCCGGGTTAATAACATCTTGATATGAATATATCAAAAGCAACATCCAATTCATTAAACTAGTAAATACTATAATAAAGAAAGATAGTGCATATAAATTTCTACTAAAAGAAAATTGGCCAACAATATTTTCCCATGTTGAATAAGCTAAGCTCGCCTTCATTAAAGTATGATACGCTTCTTTTTGTTCATTATTTAATGCTTCTTGATTTACAATAAAACGACTTAGTGAATCTTCTAGCTCCAGCTTACTAACATTAATTTCATCTTCTCTGATAAAATCGTTAATATTAATAATACTATTAGGAATTTTATTGATTTTTTCGATGTTTTCTTGAGGCAGATTTATTCGGGCTACAGCTTGATTATTTAACTCAAATAGCATTAAATTATTAGAAGTAATTTCTATATTATAAAACAATATAGAAATAGCCAAAGAAATAGCAACAATTGAAAATTTACTTTTAAAAGAACCTTGTCTACTTTTGATATTCACAAATACTTGATATAAATTTATTCCAATTATTCCAAAAGATAATAAAGGAAAAATTATCATATGGGGATAAAGCTGAAAGTAAAAAATCCAAGATTGATTAAACTCAAAGATAATACTTAAGGGCAATCCTATAGATACAACAACAATGACTGCGCAAGTTAATAATCCCAAAATATCTTTTTCTATTTTTTTCATTTTTTTGCAAATAAAATTATCGATTAATGAATTTTTCTGAACTAATTAATTCTCTTGAGCTTTCATAAAGCTATATAAACAAAATCCAGAAAAAGCTGGGTAGACGAGCCAAGTTAGCCAATTTGATTGTTGTTCTAATTCATTTAAGCCAAAAAATCTATCTATAAGGTCTGTTTGCGCCCAGCCAATATAAGAAAAAGTAGTTATAGTTATTAATGTTAAAAAAAGTAGCCAGTATTTTTGGCGAATTTGAATAATATTAAAAATTGTCGACAAAGTTAAGGCTATTATGACTAAAAATATAAAAGGATCTAATTGTATAAGCGATTCCTGAGCTGTATAGCCGAATAGTAAATTTTTAGTTTTTAGGACATAATAAAATCTAAAAGGAACCCAAGAGAGAATTCCTATTTGTGCAAATACTAAATAGCTTATATATTTAAGAGGATTAAAAATTTTGGTAGCATCATTACTTGGTTTCCAAAGGATGAAAAAGGTAATAACTGTAAAAGTTATCATCCAGAAGTTAAGCATGTAAAAAACACGACTAATAGACCACCAATCCCAAAATTTTTGATTTTTCCAAGCTTTACTATAATCTAAATACAGTTCTATTAATTCATTGAATCCAGTAATAATTTGTTTATCTTCTAATTTTTCAGTATCTAATTTTCCCTTATATTTAAGGTGCATAAATTCGTAGAGTGCACCTTCTAGGCTAGATTTTTCAATAATAAGATTTTCTTGATAAATATTTTTTGAGATATCAAAAATATTACTAGGTATTTTTTTTATAGATTCCTGTAACTCAGGAGATATTTCGTTTAAATTTATAGTTGCTTGGGCAGAACTCTTTAGTTCAAATAACATCATATTTGGTGATGTTGTTTCCAAAATCAGAAGAAAAATAGAAGCCCCCAAAGCAACCATAATTTGCTTTGTTAGTTTCGATTTAGTAATAATCTGACCATAACTTTTATAAACACTCCATAAAGCTACCCAGAAAAACATGAAAGGAAAAAGTACCATGTGAGGGTAGAGACGAGAATAAAGATCGAAATTTTTCCAACCAAATTCCATGGCAATAGTTAATGGAAAACCAACTATGCCCAGAAGCGAAACTGAAATAATAAAAATTCTAAATAATAAAGGAAATTGGTACTCAGACAAAAAACCTTTCCAAGTTGGCAGTCCTACTGCTAAATTTGGTACAAGTATTGGTAGCCAAGAACTACCTGGGAACTGTTCTTTATAATCGTATTTGTCTTTTAAAAAATTACGTGCCTTGCGTACCGAAAGAAATAAAGGTTCATTTCGTGAAAAATAGTAGAGAAAATATTCTAAAAAATCTAATGCTAATTGGTTGGGTACAGGTTCTTTCATAACGATACTAGCTGGAAGTCTATACTCTGCTAGTTGGTTAGCAATACCTAAACCATCACAAGAATTAAACATGGCTAAACATAAACCATTTTCTATTGCCTTTATAAGCTCAAGCTCTATTTCATCAATAGTTATACTATCTCGATGGTTATTTAGATATAAAATTCCCTGTCCATTATCATTAGTTGCACTATGACCAGCAAAAAAAACAATATGCCAGGTATCCTCAACTAATTTTTCTTTCAAGTCTTCTACTAGAGGTTGTCTTAAAAACTCTATTTCCGCTGCCTTATCTCTGACTTGATTTAATAATTTCTCATCAGATTTGATATCGATGCCTTCATCAGCACCCAAAATGACTAGAATTCTTACTTGAGTCTTTTTTTTGAACCCATTCCAGCCTCTGGGAGGTTCGTATTCAGGAGTGCTTAATGCTGTTTCAACATTGGGGTAATCTTTGGTAAATAGATCCCATGCTTTCCAAGGTAACTGCCGCAATACTTGATTTTGAGTGTGAATAGTAACTCGAATTTCTTTTTCTGATTTGTTCAAGTATTGTTCTAAGTAACCACGAATTATCTGCCAGCTATTATCGTTATTTAACCAGTTGTTCAATTCAAATATTAGATTCTGATATGATTCCCAGCAACTAAGTGATGTTTCTCTCAAATCTTCATAATCGTCTAGATTTTCAAGTTCTTCAAGTTCTTCTAACTCTTCAAGCTCTTCAAGTTTTCTACTTGAATATCGCCGTAAAGCTTCAGTCGGGTTGACTAGAGAAACAAAAGCTTTTTTCCATTGATCAAGCGAATCATCAAGAGTTTTTTGAGGTTGGGCTACAAAACGTCTTCTGCGAACTCTATCTGAAGAATTACTATTGATAAAAAGCTCGACATTAAATTGCTCTTCACTATCTGTATTTGTGATGTGTAGTTCTATTTCTTGCGTCATAGTTAAGAATTTTAATTGAGTTTAACCAAGCGGAAATAATTCGGTATAACTATCATTTTCCACCGAAACTTTGATTTTAAATGGCTTATTTGCAGCTAGGGAAATTTGAAGCTGTTTTATTTTGAGAGGTATTGGAAGTACAATACGATTATCTGCTTCTTTAGCTTTTGCCTCTTTTAAAACTTTTTCAGATGGACTAAGAAAAGTAACTCTTAACCCTGAAGGCAAAATTGTAATACCCTTATTCGGTTGAGGCAAAACTTCTAAAAAAAGTATTATGCTTTTGTCATCTTTTATTTCACAATCAATTATTAAAACCAATTCTTGATTATTTAAATTGAGAGATTTTGCTCTATTAACATAATTTGTAAAGTTAGAAGATTTAGTGGAATAGGAACGGGTATTTGAAACTAAAATTTTTTCTGTTGTAACCGAGTCCTTGGTAAAAAGTGTTTCCAGCCAATCTTTAATCTCTTGTAAGTCTTTATTTTTAGTTTCTATTGTTTGTTTTAAATTATTAGCAATTGAATATTTAACTTTTTCCCTAAGAAAAATATCCTGTTTTTCATTATCTGCAAATTGCAACAAAGATAAAAGTATTTTACTAGAGCTGATGTGTTGACTAAGACCTTTAATAGCTGCTTGACGAACATTCAAATTCTCGGCTTTATTACTTAGACAAGACATCAAAGGTTCTACAGTATTTGGGGAATTTATTTTACCTAAAGATTCAACTATTAACCATCTTACGTCTAGATTGGTGTCTTCATTGTTTAAAAGAGAAACTAAATTAGGAACAACTGATTCTATTTTCAGTTCTCCTAACTCGTAAATAGCTGATTCTTGAATATCAATATTTGAATCTATAATTTCACTAAGCAATTTATTGATTCTTTCTTGATTAAGTTGATTATTATTCATTGTCATAAATACTTTATATAAATTTTAAATGTTGTTATCTTCACAAAAATTTTTATGGATAAGTTTTTTTATAAGTTCTATTTCATCTTCATAAATGTCTTCTTTTGTATCAAGAAAATTATTTATTTCCCTGAGTAAAGAAGCATCTAAAATAATTTTTTTATTTTCATTGTAGTAGCCTAGTTTTTTGAACAATTCTTGAACCATATTCCACGTGATATTTTTTTTATATATCTTGCCTCCAATATCTTTCTCCCTGAAATCACTAATATCTCTTACAGCCATAAATAATCCTTTGCTAAGCAGAGATCTTACATCTGTTGCCGACATAATATAGTAATCACTAATTTCCTTTCTTGCGGAACATGAGCTTTCACCAGATAGTGCTAAATACAAAAAATGTACTTGTTTTTCATTCCAAGACCATATTGCATCTCTATACTTGTTGCGGTATTCATCAATATAATTCAGTATTTCATCTATCCTCCAATCTTCTTGTACCTTCCTTTTTAGTTCTTTCAATCTTCGATCTATTCTTGGATCTATTTTTGACAAACCATTATTTGTTTCTTCAGACATCAGGAAATTTTAATCGGTTAATAAGTTAATTATATTAACTTATTAACAATAATTCTCTAAAAACATTATTAATTTTTATTCTTGCAATATCTCATTTGAGACATATAGTACATTATATGTTTCATGTAATTTCAATTTATTTAGTTTAATTCCTTAATGTTTCAAGCATTTTTTCTCCTTTATCTTTAGCAATCATATAGTGATATTTACTTTTTTTTCCCTCTAAGAAAGAAAGGATATAACCTCTATTCTCTAATCCCTTGAGATGGTGATTAATTCTACTCAGTTTACCTCCTCTATAAAAACTGTAAGCACATAAATCTTTTTTAGTTATTCCTGGATGTTGTGCAACCATTAAAAATAAACTTTTTTTTACCCCTGTGAGTGCTGCCGTATTCATTTATAGTGAACCTATAAGTGTATTTAATCCAATTAAATCTTTTTAAAAAAGAAATATCTTTCAACTTTTGTTGTTTACATATGGACATTGTCAATTTTTTATAGCTTTATATCAAACTTATAACAAAGTATTTATTAAAGATTAAATAGGTACTTTTAAGGTCTTTATCGAAAGCTCTCGTGGTTGAATTTTGATTTCTGGGTAGTCCTAGCCTTGTAAGGATTCATTGTAATGGTGTATAAACATCCAGATAGCTCCAATATGATTCTTGAGCTTCTTGGAAAATGAAAGCGTCTTACGAACTAAGCGAGAGACTCTCTGGCGCATTGTACAGTTGAAACGTTCTATTTATATAGTTTTACCTGTTTCTTTGCCCACCGCTTTATGTCGCTCCTTCGGAAAAACACAACCATAAGCAGCCCAGAAGTCGTTATAGGCAAAGACACACTGGCGATACACACTCGGTAAAGAATTCCATAGCTGGCGAGCACCCTGCTCAGAGCGGTCACTTACATGAACACCGACAATCTCACAAGTTGCTACATCAAGTGCACGCCAGATCTACTGTTTATTTCCCTTATTATTTACAAATGAACACGTATCTTCGCATTGAATTGTTAACATGCCTTTTTTTGACGAGACAGCTACCTGGCGAGTCACCTTTTCATACTTGTAGTTCACGTAATTTTGCATTCAGCTTTCAGAAACATCACAAACCCTTGTAATACCAGCAAGAGGGATTTTTTTCAGCAATAGCCTATCAATGAGAGCTTTTGTGATTTGGTCAATTCGCTTTTTTTGGGGGTCTTCGATGAATTGGCGACCACAAGCTCTACATTTATGGTTCTGTTTGCTACTATGAATGCGAGCGCTTTTTACAGCCCTTTGAGAGCCGCAGCTTAGGCAAATCAACTTTGACATGGCTTCTGTGTGAAAAATAAATTACCTCTATCCTCACATCTGGTGAACCACCTAATTGCTTACACCTATTTATCTCATAGGCCTTCTCTTGATTTAGAGCCAAAAGCTTTATCTGCTCTAACTCCTGCTGTTTTTTTTCGTTGAAATGACTTTTGACAATCTCGAGAAAGGAAGCAAAGTTGTTCATTCCATCGAAATCTCCGAGAAAAGAACCTAGAGAATGCGACCAGCATATCTGTAGAGCTCGCCATTTAATTGAAAGTTTTTTGCCAGACTCAATCAATAGCTCGATATTGCTACCAGATACGATTAAGAGAGCTAGCAATTTTCTTGGTGCCATTTATCTTGCTGCTTCTATTGTTTGGCCTAATTGACGAAAGGCCCTACTTACTGCAAAAGCGAGATGTCTTTAGTTTGAATTAAGTCTTTAATCAAATTTTTTATAAAGATAAAACGAAATTGCCCATCATGTTGGAGGTGAGGGATAACTTAAGAGAAAAATTTGCCAGCAGAGGTAAGAATTGACAATCAAGCAATGAGAGTTTTAGTCTAAGAACCATGATGTTAGATTGGCTCCAAGACCTAGACCCTAAGCGAGAGAATCTCGACCCCGAAAGTGGAGAAATCGTAACTCGTCTTCTGAATGAAATTGAGGCAATTTATAAGGAGAATCAGGAATTAAAAGCTGAGAACCAGCGATTGAGAGATGAAATCGCACAGCTCAAAGGTCATAAAGGGAAGCCCAACATCAAAGCAAATCGACAGACGAAATCAACCAGAAGTTCGGAAAAAGCTCAGGGTAAGGAAAACAGAAGCAACAGAAGTCCTAAACCTCCTCGCCAGCAACGCATCAAAATTGACCGAGAACAAGTCGTGAAACTGGAGCGAGCTCAGCTACCAAAAGATGTCATCCATCGAGGATACCGAGAAGTAACGATCCAGAATATTGTGTTCAAAACTGATACCGTGTTGTATCGCCTGGAAAGACTCTATTCGGCAATTTCGGGGAAATTGTATGAAGCTCAACTGCCAGGAGAATTGCGCGGGCAATCCTATGGCAAGGAATTAGAAGCCTTTGCCATCATGTTGTATTACGAATTGCGAGTGCCTCAAGAAAAGATTCTCAAATTGCTACAATCCCAGGAGCTGGTCATTTCGGCGGGAAAAATTGCTAACTTGATGCTGGGCAATTTCACAATCAAACCCAGCATCGAGGTTTGTGCTGGATTCACGAAGCGCGTCACTATGAGAAACTCAGCCCAGTGATTCCCATTCATCAGCAATGGCGATCGCAATTGCTCGAAGATTTTTGGGTTTACTACTATAAGTTAAAGAATTACCGACAGAGTAGTCCCGAACAACGACAGCAGCAAAAATTATCGCTCTCAGAAGAATTTGACCGTTTGTTTTCTCAGGTAACTGGCTACGATGACCTAGATCATCGCTTGAATCTGACTCGCCAGAAAAAGCCTTATCTGCTGTTAGTGCTGAAATTTCCCGAAGTGCCTCTGGACAATAATGAGGCTGAGCGAGCGCTGCGAGGGTATGTAGTTAAGCGTAAAATTTCCAATGGCACTCGTACTGAGGTGGGCACTCAAGCTTGGGAAATTTTTCTCGCCTTAGTAGATACCTGCCGTAAGCTGGGAGTAAACTTTTACCAGTACATTCTCGATCACATATCTCAAACCTTCGAGATGCCAGCACTGGCTACCTTGATTGTTCAGAAGTCTCAACTCTGTCCCCCCTAAACTCCATTTTGAGCAAGTTCGATAAAACCACTCCAAAAAAAATATTATTTCTTAATGTTTTCACAAATCAAATACAGTCTATACTGAAAATCAAGTTGGATAGTCATAATTATGACATTCACCTTATCAAACTTTTGAATAATGCAAATTGCGAAGGTAATTATGGCACATCAAAAAAGTCCTATTGACTTAAAATCAAAACTTGCTTCTGTTACAAATCCAGTCTCTGTTTCATCATCTAACGGAGATTTACGAAGTTCGGTTTCATTTAATGAAAGACTTGCAAACGTACGAAATGAAGCACAACAGCAAGGGCTGGACGGTTCATGTACCTGGACTGGGTGGGGAAATTAGAACTTAATTAATCACTGTTATTCCGAACCTAATTTCAAAACAAGCTATAATTAAAAACTTACAATTACGTAATCTATTGTAAGTTAATAAAAGCAGGGTTTTGAAAAATACGTTGGGTTCGGAATCTTTCTCTTGCATAAAGTATAAGCAAATATCTATAGTGTTCTATCGATGGATTCAGATATAGTAATTCAATGGGTGTTTGACAGAGGAGCTATTGAAACACCTGTTGAAGTAAGCAATGGAGTAGTGTCCATTAAAGAGTTGGGCGCAACTAGGTTCGTTTCAGATAAGGATTGGCGCTCTCTAACAGATTCAGAGAACAAAGCAATTATTGCCCAACGTTGTTATTCAATTCCTGAAGCTGTCACTATTGTTAAATTTGAAGAGAAAATTGTCGAAGATTTTTACAAAAGTTCAGCAGCAGAATGTATTTTAGGCAATAATTTAACAAGTAAAACTGAACGCCTTCAAGCCCTTAGAGAATTTACTCAAAAAGTTGAACATGAATTGCCTTTAGTTGGATTGAGGTCACATGCAATCAGGTCAGCAGACATACAGATTACCCCCAGTGGTGCTCTATCTACAGCCTATGACTATGAAAACAATAGGTATATTGGCTTACACATTGATAACCATGAAAGGCTACCTTTAAAAAGGCGACAAGAAGCTTTTCATGTTCTAACTATAAATCTTGGTAGCTCAGAGCGGTATTTTCAGTTTGTTAACCTAGGTGCATCAAAAATAGCAGCAAAGCTTCATTCTCGCAAAAAGAATATGAATGTCAATTATAAAGATGTCAACTATAAGGAAAATGTACGTCAATTGACCTCAAATTTCTTTGATGCTTTTCCAGATTATCCGATCATAAAAATAACTTTACCTCCGAGCTATGGATACGTAGCGGTCACACAATCAATTATTCATGACGGCGCAACAAATAATGAAGGACATGCAGATGTTGCATTTCTTATGTCCGGTAAATTTTCTCCAACGCGACTGAGTTAAGTTAACTATTACTGAAAACTATAAACAACTTCAATTTCAATATGATCCATTATCATTCAATAAAAATATTCATACAATGATAAATTCTGTTAAACAGCTTGTCCTTCAGCCTACCTCATTTTGTAATTTAGATTGCAGTTATTGCTACTTACCAGACAGACAAAAAAAACAGTTTATGACTGTTGAAACAGCAATGCTCATATTTAGTAAATTATTACATTCTGAATTGGCTGATAGAGAGATGGAGATCCGATGGCATGCTGGGGAACCACTATTTGCTGGTCTTGATTTTTATCGTAGTGTAATGCGTAATCTTAAAGAAATTACGCCCTCAGATTATTTATTTCGACATACAATTCAAACCAATGGCACAGTACTTAACGACGAATGGTGCGAATTTTTTAAAAACGAAGGCTTTGAAGTTGGTCTAAGTATTGACGGACCAGCCAATCTTCATAATTTAAGAAGGAGAACAAGATCAGATGTAGAAACTCATTCTGCCGTAGTACGCGCAGCTCAACTTCTTCGTAAACATAATTTACCTTTTTCTGTCATTGCCGTTTTGACAGACGAATCCCTTAATAGAGTTGAGGATATCTATGAGTTCTTTTCCGAAATTCATCCAACTCATGTTGGTTTCAATATTGAAGAAATTGAGGGAGCTAACCAATTTTCTAGCTTGGATTATAGTGGTGTTAAACTTAGATTTCGTGACTTCCTTAAAAAGTTTTCTGAGCTTGCCTTAGATGGACAAGTCTCATGTCGAGAATTTGAAGGTATGAGAAATACAATTCTTTCCAAAGAAACGAAAGTTCAAAACTGGATGAATATGCCTGGAAGAATTCTTTGTGTTGCCTGGAATGGTGAAGTAACAGGATTTTCTCCGGAATTTCAAGGGCAAAATCATCCCATGTATGGAGATTTTTCCTTTGGAAATATCCAGAATGATTCACTCAATTCCCTATTTGAATCAAAAAACTTCCAGAAACTCTGCAAGGATATTGAAAATGGTGTTCGCGCTTGCGAAGACGCTTGTCAGTATTTTTCAATATGTGGTGGTGGAGCACCCTCAAATAAGCTTTTTGAGAATGGTTCTATAGAAACAACTGAAACGACCTATTGCATGTTTCGATATCAAGCAGTTGCAGATATCGTTTTAGAAAATATCGAAAAATCACTCAAGGCTGTTGTTTAATAAAATCAATGAAAAACGGGATATAACTTTTTAAGATTGACTATTTTTGATTACTAGCAAATATAATTTCATTTCAATGCCTAAAACCGAAAACAACTTTTTAAAAAAAGTTACTGTATACGGATATTGTTCTTATTCAAAAAGGAAGCTTGCAAGACTTTTTTTTAACAAAGAGGAACATTTGGTTGCGAAGGCACTGGGAAATTTTGTTATTGTTTGGAATGACAGTTCTAGAACCGTCATTATAACAAGTTATATAGGCATTATTCCATACTACTATTATTTCGAAGGTCAACATTTTGTTCAGGGGAAAGAAATATTAGATGTTTTTAAATCTAGCAAACAGCGAT
Source organism: Xenococcus sp. PCC 7305 (assembly GCF_000332055.1). Taxonomy (GTDB): domain Bacteria; phylum Cyanobacteriota; class Cyanobacteriia; order Cyanobacteriales; family Xenococcaceae; genus Xenococcus. The sequence continues at coordinate 13,051 of NZ_ALVZ01000126.1, forward strand.
GGGAATGGGATTTTCAGGCACTAGCCGACTACCTAATTTTCAACCATCCAATAGATTCTTCTACATTTCATAAGAAGATAAAAAGGACCTCAGCCAATACAATTTTATGTTTTGAAGACGGAAAACTTGAAGAAAAATCATTACAAAATAGCATTCAAAATCAAGAAAGAATATTTACCTCTCCATATGATTCTATTAATTGTCTAAAAACAGAAATGGCAAGATGGGTTAATCAAGAAAATGCCTTACTAAGTATAACAGGGGGATTTGACTCTAGGCTTCTATTAGCAGTTTTGTTATCTCTGGATATAAAACCAAATTTAATTGTTTCAGGTCAAAAGAATAGTTTTGATCTAGAGGTATCAAAAAGTATATCTAAAAAGTTTAATCTACCTTTATTAACAACGGAAATTAAAAGTTCAGATATAGTAGAAAATTCGGAAAAGACGATTAGGGCTACAGGAGGAATGTTACCCATCCCTCACTGGGCTGGGCATCTCTGGGCTGCATCATATAACCAGAATTTGCCAATAATAGTTGGCTTCAACGGTGAATTTGCTCGCAGTTATTACTTTGATAAGGGTCAATTTTCATACCTTTTAGACTATATACCCAATTTTTATAAAAAAGCAATTTTAGAGATTGAAGCAAAATCTGAACTCAGAAAAGTTGCAACATTTTTTAGCCCTATATTTCAGACCGAATTTTCTGTGGATTCTGAAAATAATCGTTTTCGAAGAGTGATGGCTTTCTCAGGTTTTAATACTCTAGAAAAACTAGATTCTTTCTTTATTGATTCTTATACAACAAATAAAACAGGTATGGATATTGCAGCATTAGGTCAATATGTTAACTGGATAGCTCCATTTTGTTCAGCAGATTGGATAAAAAGTCAAGAAAGTCTTTCCAGAAATTGGAAGTTGGGTAGCAAATTCCATCGATTTGCTATTAACGAATTATTTCCTCAACTTTTATCTTTTCCGGAAGAAGGTGTAGGAAATAAAATGAGTTTAAATCCAAAGCCTTTATACTGGAAAAGGAAAAAAAATGTAATTCCTTTTTATGACATTCAAATATTAGAAGAATCTAAGGTTAAAGAAATTATAATGAAAGGACTTTTCAACTTAGAAGATATTATGAGTAAAAAAGCAATTAACTTGTTAGTAGAGAGCGAAAGCTTACGATTAAAGCTGTTATCATATAAGCTTGCACCTGTAGGCCTTTTCACAAACTTACTCAAAAATTTCTAAGGGCTTTAATCACAACTATATCTCTAATCTCTGTACAGGACAAAAAATATAAAGTTGAAAATAATGAAGAAAAAGGGTTTGATGAAAAGTAACCAAACTAAACTCATCAGACCCTATGAATCAGATTAACTTACTTCGTCAAACACTAAAACCCTTGTTAGGATGGCATGGGGCAAGACTGAATTTCCTAGCATTGTTCATTATTGCGTTACTAAGAGTAAAAACCATCAATATGGTCGAATTAGCTAATGGCTTTAGAAGTCAAGCTAAAAGTGAGTCCAGTTATAAAAGACTGCAAAGATTTTTCCGTTATTTCAATGTGAAGCAGGATGAGATTGCCAAAATTGTCGTGAAGTTGATGGCGATTCCACAACCTTGGATTTTAAGTATAGATCGAACTGAATGGTCATTCGGGAAAACTCATTTCAATATTTTGATGCTAGGAGTGGTTCATAATGGTGTGGCTTATCCTCTACTTTGGAAAATGTTGGACAAAAAAGGCAATTCCAATAGCGAGGAAAGAATTGATTTACTCGAACGCTTTGGCCAAACTTTTCCTGATGCGACAGTAGATTATCTTTGTGGTGACCGGGAATTTGTCGGTCAAGAATGGATATCCTATCTGTTGAGAAAAAACCAAATGGGGTTTCGAATTAGAATTCGTCAGAGCGACAAAATTAGTGATGGTCAGCGCAACCTCAAAGCAGCGGTAGTTTTTGACCATCTTCTCCCGGAGCAGACCCAAGTTTTAGCCCACAAAAGATTGGTTTGGGGCCTTGCAGTGTATGTTGCCGGCTTACGTTTGGATGATGGTGAATTATTAATTGTCATTTCCTCTAATTCTCCTCAAACGGCAATTACCGATTATGCCAATCGATGGGGCATTGAAACACTTTTTGGTCTTTTTAAAACCCGAGGATTTTGCCTTGAATCTACTCACTTTAAAGATGCCAAAAGATTAAGTAAATTAATTTCTTTAATGACCTTAGCTTTGTGTTGGGCTATTTCAACAGGACAATGGCTACATCAACATCAACCTCTCAAGATTAAAAAGCATGGTCGTAAAGCTAAAGGCATCTTTCGTTATGGTCTTGATTATTTACGTTCGATAGTTCTCGATTTAGACTTAAAACAAGAGCAGTTTCTTTACTCTTTACAATTTTTGTCCTGTACTTAGATCTCTAATATACTATTAAGTATTTCCCGGGCGCTTCAATATAGTTGATGTTAACTTCTTTTATGGATTTTCTAACAAATTTAATGAAGCCAAAATTTTATTGCTACTTTGAATGGTACTGATGCTCCTATATATGTCTATATATCAAGAGGAAGAAAGAATCGAATTAGTAGAAGAAGGGGTGTGAGTAGCAGTTGATTCTGCTGACGAACTTAACATAAGTGTAACGACGAGATTGTCAAATAATTTGTGTCAAGAGTAAATACCTATAAAGAAAATCTACCCTCAAATTCAATCACAAATCGATTCAATGCACTTTTCCAATTTCTGATGGGCATTGTCCATTTCTTTGAAAGATTGTTGATTGCTAGAAAAATTACTTTCATCACCGACTCATCAGTTGGAAAAGAACGATGATTGCGTAAAACTTTTCTCAGAAAAGTCATTAAAATGTTAAAGCTTAAAGTATATTAAAACGCATGGATAAATTCATTAAAGTCCCCCAAACACTAAGCCAAGATCAAATTGATTTTTTTGTAAATAATGGATACTTGATTTTACCAAGTTTTTTATCATTTGAAATTATTAAGGATTTAATTCAAGAGATAGAAAGGCTTTCCAAGAGAGAATATTTAGGAGAATCATTATCTGGTAACAGAAACAAAGATAATCGTCATGTAAACAGAATTCTTGCAATTCATAAACCTCATGCCGTTAGTCAAGTTATAAGACAATTAATGCAATATCCAAACTTAGCTGGCGCTGTTAGCCAACTAGCTGGGGCACATCTTCCTTTTTGGGAAGGTAATATAAAATCTGTAGATTCCATGGTTTTTATTAAGCCTCCAGAATTTCCAGGTCATGCTTGGCATCAAGATGAATGCTTTATTCCTACAAGAGATCGAAGTCTAGTCGGAGTATGGATAGCTATCGATAATGCAAATATTAACAATGGGTGTTTATGGATTATTCCAGGTTCGCATCGCTCTGGATATTTGTACCCAATGAAAGAGCATCACAGTGAGGATTATGATGCTCATCAAATCAGTTATGGTTTTGATACTTCGCAAGCAATTCCACTAGAAGCAAATTCCGGCACAGCAATATTATTCAATGGTTACCTTCTGCATCAGTCTCTTAAAAATCATAGCAATAGTCTTCGTAGAGCTATAGTTCTACACTATATGAGTTCTGAATCACTTCTACCGTGGTTTCAAACTGATCATGGAGAACAAGTTGCCGTAGCAGATAATAGAAAAGTTATTCATGTTGCAGGAGTAGATCCATATAATTGGAAAGGATACGATGATATGGAACAAGAAGAACCTTTTGTTCGAGGCACTAACAAAAGACAAATACCTTAACTCAAGAAATTTTTAGCCACCCCCATCAATTGAAATCAAATACTTTCAAACTCTCAATCATGCCACAAGATTTATCAAAGAGTAATTTAATTTGACCTGTATCTCCGTGTCTCGCTTTGGCCAGTATCAGTTCGAGAATATTTTCGTGAATAGTATCTGGATAATAATATTCGTCTCGGTAGGCAAAGATAATATTATCTGCAACCATCTCCAGAATTCCTGATTGAGATAAATCGCTCATCATCGGACGTTTGTCTTGTCGTGATTCGACCCCTCGACTTACTTGAGACAGAGCTAATATAGGAGCATTAATTTCCCCAGCTAATTGATAAAGAGAACGCGCCACATCTCCCAAATCGTAACTGCGATTACCGGAAACTTTTTCCCCGACCATCATTTGCAGATAGTCCACCACAATTAAACCTAAATTACCTTCGTAAGCCCTGATTTTTCGGCATTCTGAGGCAATACCTACGGCAGTAATACTACGATTTTCGTTGATAAAAATCGGTAAATCAGCACAGATTTCGGTAATTTTGATAATGGAATCGATCTCTTGCTGGTCTAGTTGGATTTGTCCCGCTCGTTGCTTCCTCAAGCAATCACCACGAACTTTAGCCAATTTATGATCTCGATAACAATGAAATTCAGAAATCAAACTCCAAAGGCGATACTGTAACTGCTTTTGCGTCATTTCCAGGGAAAAATAGAGCACCGGTAACTTATGTTTGGTGGCCATCTGCAAAGTTAGAAAATTAGCGATCGCACTTTTGCCCATCGAGGGTCTACCCGCCAAGATAGTTAAAGTTCCTGGCTCAAATCCCACCATCAAATTATCTAAGTCGTAAAGTCCCGTTTCATAGATGGGATGTCGAGTTTCCAAATCTTGAAAACAGGCGATCGATATTTCGGCAGTACTCTTGGTTTCAGCGTTTAACTTCTGTTGGCAAACCTGAAAAACTTTTTTCTGGGAGTCATTAAGCACCGACTCTAATTCTGAGACATTATCGTGACCGAGATCGACAATCTCATGACCCGAAGCAATTAATTGTCGTCGCAGATATTTATCCATCACCAGATTCATATAGCGATCTATATTGACAGCCGAAACAGTTCGATTAAGCAACTGAGCCAACTTAGTTGTCCCCCCAACTTTATCTAGTAAACTACGATCACCTAAATAACTGCTAATAGCCATTAAATCAGTGGGTTTTCCCTGACGAAACAGCGCTAAAGCAGCACGATAAATTTCCTGATGTGCCAGCAGGAAAAAAGCTTCAGTTTTTAAGTTGGCCTCAATTCTGGATATAGCCATCGGATCAAGAAGGATTCCGCCTAAAATCGCCTCTTCCGCTTCGATATTAACCGGAGGTGTATTTTTATTCATTTTGGGAAGTTCGCTGATTAATTTTCAGGTCTTGAGATGATTGAGATTGCTTAAATTCTTTCCCCGCTAGAGAGCGGTTATTTCGATTTTTAAAATTGGTGATCGCCCGCCGCTCCTGAGCTAGGGTTAGTTGTTTTTGACTAGAGCGCTGATTTTTTTCTTTTTGTTTTCTGGTTAATTCTTTGGCTTGGTATTTCTGATAATAAACTTCCCAACGATTTTGGTGAGCTGAATTTTTACTAGCTAACCAAGCTTCTAAATCATTAATCGGTTTCGTTAGGTTTTTTGTCTTTTCCTCTACGTAACTGAAAAAATTTTCGCGCTCGCCTTCTGAGAGAGATCTTTTAAAGTCTGAATAAGTCTTAAAAGTCTTAGGATTTTGAAACTCTTGCTCTGATTCGGTTTCAGCCCCCGATTGTTGCGTGGCCACAACTTGTGTTGTGTGGCGGCACAGCTTGTTGTGTGGCGGCACAGTTTGTTGTCTGGCTACAACATTTGTTGTCTGGTCACAACATTGTTGCGTAGCCACAACATTATTTTCAGTTATCACTTTTTCGGGATCTGAAAGAAAGCCTTTAGGATTAACCTTGATCTGAACCTGAAGCAGTTCCATGTTGATAAAACCTTTTCTGTCTAAGGTTTTTAAGGCTCTGCCAACAGTTGAACGATGCATCCTGGTTTTCTCTGTAGATAAATCTCTGGCTATTTGAGCAGGAGTTAAGTTAATGCCGTTGTTGTAGGGGTCTAGCGAGCGCACATAGTAAAGAATTTTGAGTTCGGAATGAGTGAGTTGATTAATACTATCGAGCCATTCTTCGCTTTTGAGCGGATAAAATTTACCTTGAATTTTCTTGACTTGTGTCATAATTACGACGTGGGAATATTCCATGGAAAATTTAATAGCAAACTTGCCACCTATCTTTCGCAAAAAGGAGGTTATTTCAGTCGGCTAAAAGGTAGTTAGAAACTTTTCCGAGATAGCCAAATGCTTTCTGGAATTTCACCTAGACAGTATTTGTCTGGGTATAAGAATCGTAGAACTATTGCTGCAGATAGAAGCATTTGTTATAAATATTTTTAGTAGCTCCTTGTGATTATATCTAAATTACTTGTGAAGCTTGATTTTAGTTGTATTCATGCTGTTCTAAATCCAGCTAAATAAAGCAAAATCAGGGAGATTGACGTTTTTCCTTAATTAAACGCTTTTATTTAAAGTAAGTTTGGATTGAGCAGGTTGAGGTAAGAGCCAATTAAGAAGAATTCTAGGCTTTTTCGGTTAAAGTCTACAGATAATTATGTTCAGGAAAATTAGTTGTCCAAATTAGTTGTGCAAACCGCTATATCTCTGTCTTTTTCAATTAAATCAATTTCGCTTAAGAAATTGATTTAATCCTTTGCATGATCTAATCGATTCGAAACCTGTTGAGGTGTCCTAATATACTCTCTGTAAATATAGAGATCTACAGCAAAAGTCCTCCTTGAAAGTCAACACATCCCCCTACATAGGAACTTTAGATTTACATCTGCCAAATGCACTAATAAAGACTCTAAAGATAGCACGATTTTTGCCAACATAAGAAACAGTATTACTATTTAATTTTAAGCTTTCTTAATAGATTGTCAGATTAAGTTTAAAAACTAATTTTTTTGAGAATAAACTCAATTTCACTTGTGAAATAATAGAGTTTTAGTCATTAAGATTCTAAGACTTTTCTCAATAAGATGCTTGATTTTGGTTAACCTGACAGTGCCTCAGTACCTCTCAATGATTACTGTCAGGTTACATTCCGCAATCGTTAGCGTGACAATTACCATAAAGACCCCCTGATTGAGGGGTTCTTCCGGGAGGATTATAAGATGGTCTGGGGTTATTGGTGCGATAGACGCGAGTGTTACTTGGTTGACTACTTGAACTGCCTCCGTCTCCTCCTCCCATCATCATCAAGAAAAGTCCAGTCATTGCTGCTGCTGCTGCTTCTTCCTGCTCACGTTTCTTTTTCTTATAAGCTATTTGCTCTTCTGGAGAAAGACTATTAAAGTATCTTTGTTCTCTTTCCCGACGAGCCTGGATTTCTCTTCTCTTTTGCTCTCGTCTGGCTTCTATTGCTTGTTGTCTTTGTAGTCGTTGTTGTTGATATTCTCTTCGACGTCTTTCCGCTGGGCTTTCTTTAATGTCAACAAACTTATCTACCTCATCAGTAACCCTATCAACATCCTTTAAAATTCCATTGATATCGTCAAAAAAGCCAGAGATTAAGACTTTTTCAGTATTCAGTTGTTGTTTTTGGTAATCAGTCGGTTTATGGAGAGGTATTGCTGCTAAAACAGGACTTACACTTGTCAATATAATTGCTGACAAAATCAGTTTGGAGAATACTTTTACTCTATTCATGGTAGTTAAAATCTTGAGTAATCTTTTCCAACTGATTATAGGGTTGGATCAATTGGGAAAAACATAACATTTGTTGCAAGATTTCCAGGGTTTGCTTAATAATTCAATGGGTAAAGTCAGATTAACGCAAAAGAACTTGAAATAAAATATTTTAAATAATAGGTAAATAAAAATAATCCCTATGCACGCTATATTTATCCCCGTAGAAATAATCAATCATTGTGTCCGGCTCTACAATAGTTTCTCTTTAAACGACTTGGAAGGTTAGTAGAAAAATGAGAGAATCTGTCATCACTGAGTATTCAAGATAACTAAAGTACCGATTAAGAGATTTTATCTTTGACTATTTACCGTTTTAATCAATTTTAAACATAGTGTGTAATTTATCAATACCTTCGAGAAATTTCTTTCTTCGGTCTGATGGACACAAGAATTACCCCATCTGATTTCTAGGTCTGAGGATGTTAGCGACTTCGTCCACCGCCAGATAAAATCTTTGGGCAGTTTGAAAATCGACAAATTCAAGGGTGAGATAATATTTTGATACTTGATCCTTCTATGACTTTGCTCAACAGGTTTAGCTGTGCAGGGAAGGACTTCATGCTCGACATCTTCGCTCAGTTCTTCTTCAACAGCATGAGGATATTATTGTAATCCACCTGTAGCTACTTTATCTGGCTGAGAATCATGTAGTTCTGAAGCTTGAGCAAAGAAAGCTTTAGTGCCGTCCATATATCCAGTTTGACTCAAGCGAACATCAACTGTCTGATTTATTTTTGGTTATCTAACTTCCAAGTTTCGATAAAAGCATTTATACTTTTTAAGACAGCTTCTTGATGAGCTCTGTCAAAAGTATCAAAACTGGCTGTTCCATATTGGTGAGATAATTCTATTATGGCGTCATATATTATTTTCCCATTTGAATTGATATCTTGAAAAACTCCAAATCGAACGAAGTAGGCGATATCATCACCACTATCGAGGCAATCGATATACAATAAAATTTCAGGATGTGATTCTCGATCATTTGTCAAAGTCACTGAAATACCATTTTCTTGTAGATAAGCCAAAACTTCCCGATTAAAATAATCAACACTTCTTGCATAAGTACAATCAAAAGGATTAATTGTAGAAAACTCAAATTTGGATATTCCCTCTAAATTACCAGCACTTGCATATTCTGATAACAAAAAAAATATACTAAATGCAGAAAGGATCATAGAAGAAGTCGTTTTAGCTATTTTTAATCTTGGTAAAAATACTCTACTTTTATCTGAATTCATAATTTTTAGGATTTTATTATAAAGTGAAGTGTTTTAAAAAAATATTTACTACTAGCTTTTAATCGAACAGTTACCAATTTAAAAAACTGGTTGATTATTTATCATCTCATGAGAAGCTTAAAAACTCAAAAAAATAATTTGATTTTCATTATAAAACTTGAAATTTGATATTTCTTAAGAGTATCTTGATTAATACTTCTATAGAAACTAGAGAGAAATTATACCAATTTAAATTAGAAATCAGACAGAAGAAGTAAACTAGAAATGGTTATTTAACAGTCTCTATGAATGGTACTGATACTCCTATATATGTCAAGAGGAAGAAAGAGCAGTATTGTGAGTCAAAATTTTTAAATGTTGTTTATGAGCTTCAATTTCTGATTGGAGATGTAACCATCTTTGTGCCATAACCTGAGTTCGGGTTAAGCAGATTGAGGCAAAAACCAGTCAAGGCAAAGACTTGGCTTTTTGGGTTGATGACAATAAGCAATTAGACCACAAAGGAGATTGACACAAAAATTAATCGGTGAGCGATGACGAGAATGCTCAATTTGAGAAATATTTTTTAGTTGATCATTAATCGTTTCAATAACGTCAGTTCGACGGAGCTAGAAAACAGCAGGAGGGAGAGCAGATAAAGCTTTAGGCTCCAAATCAAGAGACGGCTTGTGAGGTAAATAGGAATAAGCAATTAATCCTGCTATCAAATTGACGAGGAAATTCCCAATACTTCGATGCCTAGAATGTTCGATTTGAAACATATTCTTGAGTTGGTCATTAACAGTCTCGATTAATGCCCTTTTCCGTAGAAGAATTTTGTCTATGAGCTTGACTAGCTTCTGTTTCATATTCTTTTTATATCGAGTAATGAGCTTGAGCCTTTGTTCGTAAAGCTTCTCAAACAGGGCTTGAGAAATATAACCACGGTCGCCAAAAAGCTTACCAAAAATACCTTGAGACATTTCGGGAACTGGTTTACGGTCATCTACATTACCTGAGGTTAACTTAAAAGCCAGCAATTCACCTCTGTCGTTGATAATGAGATGAAGCTTGAATCCGTAATGCCATCCCATGGAATTTTTTCCCCAACCAGCAATATTTTTAAAGACTTTATGCGACCTGCTTCGACAAGGATGACAGACTTCTATAGGTGTTGAATCCACAAAACTAATCCCTGTTACTTCTCCTTTGCAGGTATTAAGGAAACAACACAACAGCATTAGACTCCAAGGCATCAACTCTACAAAGCGATTGTAACTAACTAAATTTGGGAAAGCTTTGTTCCAATGAGGCAATACTTGTAGCGTATAAAACTCTTTAAATGTCCTAAATCCAGAACCGTGAAAAGCAATCACAATCGTCATCACCTCACTTAGTGACATTCGGGAGCGGCAGCGTCTTTCGTTAGGCATTGATGGTAGTTGCTTTTGTGTTTGCCACAGTCTCGACCATTGAAGATAAAAATCGTCTACATCACAGAATATTTGTGTGATATCTAATCTTGATCTAATCATGATAATAGCTTAAATACTCAGTATTATTGCTTCTATACGAGTTTACATCTCAGTCTTTCATTTCTCTCTTTTTTTCGTCGAACTGACGTCGGTCATTACATTTAGCCAAAATTTAGATGATTCATTGGTGGTCATCCAGATGCCCAAGAGTTCTTTCTTACCCTCTAAATTCACGCCTAATGCTAGATGAATAGCTTTATTGATTACCCTTCCCTCATGACGGACTTTAACCACTAAAGCGTCGAGGAAAACTATGGGATAGATCTCATCTAAAGTTCGATTCTGCCATGCTTTGCGCTCTACCTCTACTGCTTCAGTTACATTGGAAATTAGTACATGTGATACCTCCACACCGTACAAATCTTGTAGCTGTTCTTGGATGTCACGGGTAGTCATTCCTCGGGCGTAAAATGCCAATATACTGTGGAATAGGGTGGAAAATCTTTGGGCAAATCACTCTAATTGCAACCATTCTTTAGCTGGTACAAGATTCCATCAAAAATTTCTCTTTTACTCCATTTAGGTGATCTAGTTTTCTTTTTCTTTGGAAATAGTAGTTCTATGATTTCCCACTCTCTATCTCTTAAGCTACTGGAATATGACATTTTCTCATATTCTAACTCTTCTCAAAGATCTCAAATGGGTTCTATACACGACAATTTATAATGACACCTATCAAACCAGTCAGAGATTATTAGGGTTTGGAATAAACGTAGAAAAGTTTAATTTTCATTTTGAAAATGACTATGATCCCCTAAAACTATTAGGTGACTATGGAGACAGATATCGGACT
>NZ_ALVZ01000127.1 GCF_000332055.1 Xenococcus sp. PCC 7305
ATAAGTTAGAAGTAGTTTTATCCTTCTGCCCTCTCTCTTGGTGAGCGTTCCCTTGCGCCTGACGGCGGCGCGGGGTCTCACCGCTGCCCTCTGCCCTCTGCCTTCAAGGGCGAAGCCCCGTTAAATTATGTTTTTAGCCTCTAAAAATTCGGCTACAGTTCGATTAAAAGCCTCTGGTTCAACTAGAAAAGCCCAATGATTTCCTGGTACTTCGCAAATTTGGAGGTTTGATAAATAGGTTTTATAGGGTTTGAGTTGCCAATCAAGGCGATTTAATCCTTGATCAGGTTTGATAAATAGCGTGGGAATATCAATAGTTTTCGTTAATCCCTCAACCTGCATGACTTCTAGGAAAATGCGATCGCGAGCAGGCTTCGTAAATTTACTGCTCCAAGTACCATCAGGCTTTTCTTCGATACTGGCTTGAAATACCTGTTGTTGCAGACTGCTCCAACCGCGATATTGTTTCAGTTGACGAGCTAGTTTTTCTGATTCAGCATAACTAGCAAAAGATTGCATGGTTTTGAGAAACGGCAAAACTTGGTACAAAATTGGCAGAGTGATCATCAACCAATTGGGAATTGTTCCGATGAAAAAAGGATCGACGAGAATTAATTTCTGAAACCGTGCTGGATTTTTAGTCGACCAAATTGTCAATAATTTAGCACTCCAAGAATGAGCCAGAACATTGGCAGAAGACCAGCCAAGATGTTCCATGAGAGCTTCTAAATCCCTGATAAAATCATCGAACTGATATCCGTCCAATGGTTTGCTACTATCTCCATGACCTCGTAAATCGGGGGCTATAATATGATAATCAGCAGCTAAAGAATCTCCCAAACTTGACCAAACCAATCCGCAATCTGCTAGTCCATGTAATAGCAATAACGGTTTTTTGCCCTGATTCCATTCCCAGTAAGATAATTCTATTCCAGATAAATTTACGGTTTGGCGTATCATGATAAATTTCTTGATAGAACATTTCATTCATATTTGGCAATTTTAGCTGAATTGGCAAAACCAAATAGAGAAACATTATCACTGGCATCTCTTTTCATCGTTGCGACAACCATCATTTTTTGATTATTGGGCCAAACCTTATCTTCTAGGCATTTTAGTACCACAAGCGATCGCTCTGTGACTTTGATTGCCTTGCTCCCTTTGTAAGAACGCTTCTCTTCAACAAAACCTACATCATTAGTATCGATCGCCACCTGACATTGACGCTTCTGCAACTTTTCGGGCAGAGTAAACTCTACCATGGCGGATGTCGGGTTAAAACAGAGTAAGAAGTCATTATCTTTAGTCTCTCCAGCAATTTTCTGACTTTTTAACCAAAGACTAAAGGCACTAGCAGAATTCTCCCCATCTTGCTTGTTAATGACACTCCCACTGGAATCAAAACAACTCACCTCTAACCAATTGCGCTGACGAAATATCGGATGTTGACGGCGAAACTCTATCAGCTGACGCGTAAACTCCAACAATTGCTGATTTTCCCGGGTTAAATCCCAGTCAAACCAAGAAATTTCATTGTCCTGGGCATAAGGATTATTATTTCCTTTCTGCGATCGCCCCCATTCATCACCTCCCAACAGCATTGGTACACCTTGAGACAGGAGCAAAGTTGTGAGAAAGTTACGTTTTTGGCGCTCTCTTAACTGCAAAACTTGAGGATCATTGGTTTCTCCTTCGACACCGCAATTCCAGGACAGATTATTATTGGTGCCGCTATCTTCACCATTACAGTAGTTATGTTTCTGGTTATAGCTCACCAGATCATTGAGGGTGAAACCATCATGGCAAGTAATGAAGTTGATGCTAGCCTTTGGCAATCGACCATCATTTTGGTACAAATCGGGGCTGCCAATAAAGCGATCGCAAAACTCCCTGAGATTAATCTTTTCCCCTCGCCAAAAATCTCGCATGATATCTCGATATTCACCATTCCATTCTGACCATAAAACAGGAAAATTTCCCACCTGATAGCCTTCTGGAGTCACATCCCAAGCTTCGGCAATCAACTTCACCTGCGAGATCACAGGATCTTGATGAATAATATTGAAAAAAGCTGCGAATTTATCGAATTCATAGTTGGAAACCTGGATTTTTTGTCTTCTGTTACCGTGCGAAATATCTAGCTCGATCAACTCACCCCGTGCCAAGACAGGAGCAATATCAAAACGGAAACCATCGACATGCATCTCCTGTATCCAATAACGTAGACTGTCCATAATCAACTTAAGAACTTGGGGATGAAAAGGATTGAGACAATTGCCGCAACCTGTGAAACTCTCGATGTAATAGCGAGGATCATCTTCTTTCAAGCGATAGTAAACAGCATTGTCGATGCCGCGAAACGAGAGAGTAGAACCCAAATGATTGCCTTCTCCCGTATGGTTATAAACTACATCCAAAATTACTTCGATCCCCGCCGCATGTAGGCTTTTAACCATCTGCTTGAACTCGGTTACTTGCTGGCCGAGAATGCCACTAGCACTGTAGCCAGAATAGGGCGCAAAATAGCCGAGGGTATCATAACCCCAATAATTAGTTAGTCCTTGATCGGCAAGTAACCCTGCATAAATAAAGAAGTGATGGGTTGGTAATAGTTCTACTGCCGTCATTCCGAGGGATTTGAGATGGGCGATCGCAGCAGGATGAGCCAGCCCGGCATAGGTTCCCTGCAACTTCTGGGGTATTTCAGGATGCAGCTTAGTTAAACCCTTAACATGGACTTCGTAAATTACAGTTTCTTGCCAGGGAGTTTGTAACAAGCGATCGCCTGACCAATCGAAGGAGTCGTTGATAACAATCGATCTGGGAATGAGATGGGCATCATCGAGATTTGATATTGCTAAGTCTTGGGCCTCATCTTCCCAGGGATAACCAAAGATTGCTGCTCCATGACGAACCTCACCTGCGATCGCCTTAGCATAGGGATCTATCAGGAGTTTTTTTGCATTAAAACGATGTCCGTTTTCGGGTTCATGGGGGCCAGAGACTCGATAACCGTATTTCTGTCCTGGTTTGACCCCTGGGAGATAACCATGCCAAACATAATTTTCTACTTCAACTAGTGGCAAACGAGTTTCATTGTCCTGTTCGTCAAAGAGACAAAGTTCAACTGCTGTTGCATGTTCGGAGAACAAAGCAAAGTTTGTTCCTTCCCCATCCCAGGTAGCTCCTAGGGGATGAGTTTTGCCTGGCAAGACTTTCATATTTACAAACAATGGTGATTTTTTCACTATATAGCTCTTTTAGGGAACAGGGAACGGGGAATAGGGAACAGGAAAATATATCTCATTAATTTGAGCAACGCTATAACTTTCTTCTCAACCAAAAATTATTGGCTCTCTAGAAAATGCTCACAATCTTTTCTCTGTTGTAATACGTGTTTCTTTAAGATGCAAACCTCTGACACAAATATTACTTTTTGATCAAAAATTTTTGACTTGTGAGCATTGCCAAGTTTTTTACTTATTAATTGTTATTAATAGATGCAAGTTAGCCAACAAATACTAATCATTGATCAATTATGTTTGTGTCTTACACATAAAGATCTTTTTGATCACAGTTAAGCTTAAGGAGACTTAAACATGTTTCATTTTGAAATACAACAAGTCGTCGCTAATTCTAATTCTAATATGATGGCTTTCTAGTATTGCGTACTTAAAACCTGACATAGATTTTTTAAGACATTAAAAAGTTGCTAAAAATAGAATGTACAAAAAATCTCTGATTTTCAGGCTAAATAAAGGATTTGATTTTTTTGATGGGTTTAAAGATTTAGGGAATAGGGAACAGGAAAAATGTACCTCATGACCTAGAGCCCTTCTATGTGATTAGCACAATCATGGCTAATTGATTTCCCAAATCACAAATATCCCAAACAGCTTTTAAATATAGGCTGTCGCATTTTGTTGCTTATTTTCTGGATTTTAGTCTAGAAAAAATAGCCAACTTTAAAGTCTTTTAATCTAAGGCTAATGGATTGTAATGATGATTTTGAGGATTTTACTATGAATTTGAAGACCAAAACTGTATTAGTCACCGGTGCATCTCGGGGAATCGGCAAAGCAATAACCTTACAATTAGCCAAAAGAGGTGTGCAACGCTTGGTTCTTGTGTCGAGAAATCGTCAAAAACTGGCAGAAGTTGCTTCGGAAATTGACTATTTGGATGTTGAAGTTACGACTTTGGCTGTAGATTTAACTCAGTCAGTTGCCACAACTATTGCAATCTCCCAAGCATGGCGAAATTATGGCCCCATTGATATTTTGATTAATTGTGCAGGAGTCGCTCATCAGGCACCTTTTTTAGAGTCAAAAATTCCCAAAATGCAGGAAGAAGTTTCTTTAAATTTGATGGGAATGTTTACCATTGTGCGTCTAATTGCCAAAAGAATGGCAACTCAAAAATCTGGTGTCATTGTCAATGTGTCGAGCCTAATGGGTAAGGTGGCGGCTCCGACTATGGCAACCTATTCGGCAACTAAATTTGCGATCGTCGGCTTCTCTCAAGCTTTACGAGTAGAATTGGCACCTCATAATATTAAAGTTGTTGCTTTGCTGCCGTCCTTAACTAAGACCGACATGATCGCCAATCTCAAATTATTTCGTTGGGTTATTCCCATGACTCCTGAATCTGTGGCGAAATCTTTGATCATTGGTTTAAGTCGAGATTCTTCGGAGATTTTGGTGGGCTGGCAAAGTCATTTGGCTATCTGGTGTCAAAGGATTTTTCCTTGGCTATGGGAAAGGATTTTGTTAATGGCGGCACCTTGAACTATATAAAAACAAGATATTCGGCAATAATTTGACAAGAAAAAAGCAAGTATGCTAGATTTCTTGCATTTATTCAGATTATGACTATAAAAAGAAATATATGACTGCTAGTGTAGTTACTACTTTCAATTTCATTACGCCGAGTTTTGGGTTCCTTAACATCTTTGAACCGGTTGCCGATACTGACAATTTGTTGTTCTTTGTCAGAGGTAATTCCTTACTGGGGAGTGACGGGACAGAAACTGGTACATTTGAAATCACTAATTTTGGCAACAGTTTTTCCTCAGGCATAGTATCGCAAGATTCTACAAACATAAGTAGATTTTTAGGAATTAATGGGCAATTGTTTTTTGTCGTCTTGGACAATGAGACTGGAGAAGAGATTTGGACTAGTAACGGAACGGCGGAAGGAACTACTCTCTTACGAGACATTAACCCCCTTGGTTCGAGCCAACCTAGAGATTTCATCAGAGTCGGTGACATTCTGTTCTTTACTGCCTTTGATGAAGAAAATGGTCGAGCATTATGGCGAAGTGACGGGACAACCGAAGGCACTCAATTAGTTCAAGATATCAGCTCTGTAACTGGCGTTGTAACAAGTCCGAGTCCTTTTCGAAGCGAGTTTGTTGATGTTAATGGCACTCTGTTCTTTACCGCAACTACTGCACCCAATGGTTTGGGTTTTGGAGTATTTAAAAGTGATGGTACCGCAGAAGGCACTCAATTAGTAAGAGCCTTTGACCGAGATTTCCTAGAAGACTTTGTCGCTTTAGGTGATACTCTCTTTTTCGACAATAATGACAATCGAGATCCTGGATTATGGAAAAGTGATGGCACTCCAGAAAGCACTCAATTGGTCGCTGCAATTTCAGGTGATGAATTAACAGCTGTTGGCGATACGCTATTTTTTACAGCTAATGATGGGGTGAATGGCAGAGAATTATGGACAAGTGATGGTACCCCAGAAGGGACTCAAATGTTACTAGATATTCGCCCTGAGGAAAGAGTATCAGGAAGCCCAATCAACCTAGGTTCAGACCCCGAAGATTTAATTAATGTCAATGGCACTTTATTTTTTACAGCCGATGATGGAGTAAATGGTCGGGAATTATGGACTAGTGATGGCACCCCAGAAGGTACTCAATTGGTTAAAAATATCACAGAGGGCTTTACTTCAACATCGTTTGACAATTTTACTGTTGTCAATGACACTTTATACTTCACTTCAGCATTAGAGCTTTGGCAAAGTGATGGAACTGAAATTGGGACAATTCAAATCGAACCAGAACAGATAGCTGTGGGCGGTGATCAATTTACCGATTCTTTTCGACTCACAAGCGGTTCATCATTAGTGGAATTTAATGACGAATTAATCTTTTCCGGCTTTGCTTATAGCTTTGCAGAAGGAGGTGATACATTTGCATTATTAAGCCTGTCTAATCAGATTTGATGGGTTATATTTTAATAATTTTTCAGGTATTGGCGATTGTTAATCCCTGAATTGCTTTATTCTCTAATATTGACATTCTTAGAGATTAGATTCCCTATTGAAAATTGTCTAATTGTTAGCCGTTTCAGAACTTTTCTCTACAATGGAGGTTGCAGAAAATCCCTTGGCGTTTTTGCGCGAGATTGTAATCTATGACTGACCATAACTCCCAATCCCCTTTTTCCAGAATAGTTACTCAAACATTAGAGAATATTCAATCGCGGGTCAATTTTGATTCTTTTTCGCTGCGGCAAGGGGCAACAGTAGCCGAACTTAGAGTTAAGGATGGCGATCGCGAGGAGACCAGATATCCCCTGTTGGGCGATCGCTATACCATTGGCCGAAGTCCCCATTGTGATATTCAAATATTAGACAACGAGCTCGTCTCTCAAGAACATTGCTCTTTAATTAGAAATAAACGAAAACCCCGTTCCTTTATCGTTCGGGATGAGAATTCTACTAATGGTATTTATCGGGCAAAAAAACGCTTCAAAACATTTTCTTTGTATAACGGGGAAAGTTTTACCCTTGCGCCGACCGAATTAGAAGATGCGGTAAAAATTAGTTATTACAATCCTGTTCCCTGGTGGATTAAAATGCTGCGCTTTACTCTTTTTGGTAGCACAGGAGTATTAGGATTACTCATTTTATGGATGGGCATGGAATGGTCTAAGGTCTCGGTGAGTAAGTTACCGCAAGGGGAATCTCGTCCGATAATTGTCTATTCTGGGGAGCAAGTACCGATTAACCCTGTCGCAAATAATACTCATCGTGAACTACCACGACTCAAAGATTTTTCCCCCTATTTACCTCAAGCTGTAATTGCCTCAGAAGATAGTCGTTACTATTGGCATTTGGGAGTAGATCCCTATGGGATTGTCAGAGCGATTGTGACTAATTTACAGGCTTCGGGTTTAAAGCAAGGTGCGAGCACGATTACCCAACAATTGGCCCGTAGTTTATTTCCTGAAGTAGGTAGAGAAAACACTGCCGCTCGAAAATTGCGGGAGATGCTAGTAGCTATGAAGTTAGAAGCCTTTTATAGCAAGGATGAAATTTTAAAGACCTATCTTAATCGGGTATATTTGGGTGTTGGACTGTCGGGATTTGAAGATGCCGCTCAATTTTACTTTGAAAAATCGGCCAAGGATCTCGATATCTCTGAAGCTGCTACCTTGGTGGCAATCTTGCCTGCACCCAATGCCTATAACCCCGTTAAAGATTTGGAAACAGCTCTAGCTTTGCGCAACCGTGTGATTAATCGTATGGAAGAGTTGGGGATGATTACAGAAGCCGAGAGCGATCGCGCGCGAAGGTCAATTATTGAGGTTAGTCCGAAGGCTCGCCGTACCTTTTCTGATGCGATCGCGCCCTACTTTTACAGTTATGTTCTCGAAGAGTTACGCTCTTTTCTCGGTTCGGAGGAAGTTAAAAACGGTAATTTTATTGTCGAAACCGCTTTAGATCCCAAATTACAAAAGGCTGCGGAATTATCTTTGGCCAACTCAATTAACGAAGATGGTTCGCGGTTGGGTTTTTCTCAGGGCGCGGTTGTGACTTTAAATAGCAAAACTGGGGAAATAGTGGCTCTTGTTGGTGGTGCTGATTATAGTACTAGTCAGTTTAACAGAGCGACTCAAGCTAAAAGACAACCAGGATCGACTTTTAAGATCTTTGCCTATGCTGCTGCGATCGCGAATGGCATAAATCCCAATAAAGAATATTCTTGCAACTCTGTATCCTGGAGAGGACAAAGATATCGCGCTTGTGAAAGAAGTAGTGGCAATATCGATATGTATCGCGGTCTAGCTCAATCGGAAAATGCGGTTGCTTTGCGAGTTGCCCAGGATGTGGGTTTGAATCGAGTTGTCGAAATGGCAAATAATATGGGGATTGAATCGCCTTTAGCGCAGGTGCCTGGTTTGGTTTTGGGGCAAAGTGAGGTTAGTGTGCTCGAAATTACAGGTTCTTACGGAGCCTTGGCCAATAATGGTATTTGGTATCGTCCCCATGCAATTCGCCGAATTCTTGATGGTAGTGATTGCAGTAATCCTCAGGATCTAAAAACCTGTCGCGAAATTTACAATTTTGAGAAGCAGCAACATAACCGTCGTCAGGCGATCGAGCGAAAAGTTGCTAAAAGAATGACTAATATGTTGCGTCAGGTGGTGGATCAGGGAACAGGGAGAGCGGCGAAGTTAGGAGAAGGAGAAGCGGGAAAAACAGGAACTACCGATAAAAATGTGGATTTATGGTTTATTGGTTATGTTCCCAAGGAAGATTTGGTGACGGGAATTTGGCTCGGCAACGATGATAATTCGCCAACTCAGGGTAGTAGTTCCCAAGCTGCTAGGCTATGGGGCAAATATATGCGAGAGTTTGTGGATTGAAAGGCGTGTAGCTAAGATGCTGGCTAATCTTCCGAATAGTGATGAAGCAATGATCAGAGGAAATATCTATAATACAAAAACTTTATAGTAACGAGAAAAAGTTGTTAAGATCTTCTGAGTAGAGTTGCTACTTCGATTTGAAGATCGGGAAAAGCGATCGCGTTTGTTGTCCCTTCATTGATGGTGAATTTGGTTTTGTAATCATTTCCCGATGGTTCCCGAAAAATAATTACTTCTGTTGCTTGCAAATTAATTACCCAATATTCATTGATTCCTGCATTGGCATAGATTCTTTTTTTTCTACCTAAATCATCTTCTAGTGTTGCGTTAGATACTTCAACTAGCCAGTAAATATCTTCGGTATGGGGATGTCGGGTTATGTAATTGCTATTAGGCAAGCGAACTATGGCAATGTCGGGTTCTGGTTCTGAATTGGCAAGGGTAATCGGATGTGCTTCAAATACTTTGGCTTGTCCACGCAGCAAGTCTCGGAAATATTCAGCTACTGTATCGTTGGTGAATCTGTGTAATGGTCCTTCTGGAGCCATCTCAATAATTTCTCCTTCTAATAGTTCTACAGAGCGATCGCGTAATATCCCGTTTTCAATCATCAGGTGATAATCTTCGACTGACCATTTGGCTAATGTTGTCATAATATTATGAACCTAAAAAGTTATTCATTCTAAATATTAAAGTAATGCCTACTAAAGATTATCAAACAGATTTACTGGAACGGCTAGCCAATGCCGAGTATGCAGCGCAATATTTAAAAGTTGCATTTGATGAAGCTCTTGTTGACGGAAATAAACCAGCTTTTTTATTGGCTTTAAAAAATGTAATTGATGCTAATGGCGGGATACAAGCATTAGAACATGAAGCTAAAATCCTTGACTGGAATTTATAGTAATTTCAAATAAAAAACATACGATATTCTGGGGGCAAACGGCCGTTCGCCCCTACTCTTGAAACATTAACTTCTGTGCTTAGTGCTGTAGGGATGATAATTGATTTAAAACCTTTGGTTAATAACTAGTGCCGCTGCGCGGAAGTAATAAGTAATAAGTAATAAGTAATGAGTAATAAGTCTTGATATATCAGCTTTTTGCTCTTCGTTGATAGTTGTCTTATTTACGCCCGCGTCCACTAGTGCTACTACAAGGAGATAAATATTGGTAATTCTTTTATCTATAGTATTCTTGTATTAAATAAGTAATATAAGCGATTTTTTGCGCGCGCAAAGGGCAAAATGGCAAGAGGGCAAAGTGCTAAAGAATCCTCGGCACCATACATACAACTCGGAACCCGAAAGCGTTGTTGAACGCGATCTCGGGGTAAGTGAAGTAGCGGGCAGCTGAGCGGCAATCAATAGGAAGGCTGTTCCAAGAACCACCGCGTATTACTTTTTTGCTACCCGATCCAGATAACCATGCACTACCATCTTTTGGAGCATTCTCATAATTGTCATGCCAGTTATCTTGACACCATTCCCAAACATTGCCATGCATATCATATAAACCAAAAGCATTCGGCGTAAAGCTCCCTACTGTCGTTGTTTGTTTTCTATATTCTCCTTGAGGTTCACTAGCAAATGTATTGTTACCATCGTAATTAGCTAAATTTGTAGTAATCGTTTCTCCAAAGTGGAATGGGGTAGTTGTGACCGCGCGACAAGCATATTCCCATTCGGCTTCGGTCGGTAGTCGATATTTGTTTCCTGTCTTTTCTGATATTCTCTGGCAAAATTCAACTGCATCCTCCCAAGAAACTTGCTCCACAGGAAGATCATTCCCTTTGAAGTGAGATGGATTATTGTTCATCACTTCTTGGTACTGTGCCTGAGTTATCTGAAATTTCCCCATAAAGAAAGGTTGAACAGTCACCTCATGTTGCGGTTTTTCACTATCTTGCCCTTTACCTTCTGGCGAACCCATCATGAATTTACCGCCAGGGATGGAAACCATTTCTAGGTTAATACTATTGCCTAAATCTTCTTTAAAGAACTTAGCTTGTTTATTAGCGCGCTCTACTATTTCTCCCTTTTGATCTACCATTACGGTTTCAAATTTAAAAGCATCAAGTTCATCTACAGAAATATGAGTAGTCTTGGATTCTGGCTTAGATTGAGGTGTTGGTGATTTAGTAGATTCAGTTAAATTATCTGTTGATGGTTGATCCTTAACAATCTCACTTATTACAAATGCCGTCACCAAGCCCGCACTTCCGAAACCAGCCCATTTCAAAAACTGTTTTCTAGTTATTGGTGCTGATGTTGTAATTACTTCTTGTCGCCTTCTCCTTTGTAGTTTCCGTTGCTGTTGTAATCGCTCTGTCTCTTCCTGTTTTCGTTGTAATCTCTCTGCTTCCTTTTGCTGCCTTGTTCTCTGCTCCTCTTGTTCTTGCTGATATTTTGCTGCTTCTCGTTTTCTTAACCGTTCTGCTTCCTCTTGTTGTTGCTGCCTAATTTTCTCTTGTTCTCGTTGCTCAATTGCTTCTGCTTCTCTACGAGCAGCAAACTGTTCCAAATTCTCTTGATGCTGTTCTTCCCTTCTGATCTCATTCTCAGAAGTTTCTACCTCTACTCCTCTTGGTAAGTTGGCAGATTCAGATTCAGAAGTTGAACTGGCAGGTTCTTGAGTCAGACTCTGAGGTTTGACAATCCTTTTAACCGCAATCCTTTGAATAGCTTTTATAGCATCTAAATCCCCCCGAGACACCGCCAAGATTCTAATCCAGAGTTGCTCTGCCAACAGCAAATTACTCTCATTTTCCGCTAGAGAAGCCTGATACTTCAAAGGTTCAACATCTTTAAGAGTCGCAGATTGCTCCAGCAAAATAAAATACATCTTATAAGGTGGTTCCGCCTTCAGGTAAGGATTTTGCGCATCCTTGCCATAACGAGCATTTAAGCGAGGAACATAATGACGCAAATACTGATTAAGACGCTCTACGGTGGCACAATTCGCTTCCCCTTGAATCCGCAAACCTTCCAACAAAGCATAGGTAAAAGAACCATGTTGCAACTCATCAAACTCCCAAGACTTTTGGTTTGCAGTACAAGAATAAAAAGTGATCACGCCTTGATGTTGTTCCCTGCCAATCCCTACGCCGTCACGACTTCCTTGATCTCGACAGGCATCCAAAAATAGAACTACATTATCAGCACCCGATCGCCGTAATCTTTGAGTGACATATTCTACCGAAATAGCAGTATGTTCGACATCCCCAGGATCACTATCACATAACATCAAATAATCCTTGTCCCGATGCCGTAAACCATGACCAGCAAAGAAAAACCATAAATTGTCCTCTGGTTTCAATAATGGTCGTTCAATATTCTCAAACTGTGCTCGCAAAAATCGCCTGAGATGGCCATAGGTAGGGCTTGTGGGAATCGGAGGATTAGTTTGCTCGATCGCGGGAGAATCTGCGGTAAAGAGAAAAACCTGATCAAACTTAGCATCTTGCCCAAACCAATCCGCGATCGCCTCGGCATCCCGTTTGGCATATTTCAGCGAGGAAAGATTTTCATAAATATTAATTCCGATCGCGATCGCCCAGTTTCTCCCCATCTCCGAGATCTCCCTCGCCTTATCTTGTTCCCTTGCTAAATTATTCTTGTCTAGCAATAGTATTTCATTTCTGATTAGGCACTGCAAAGGAAATATTTTCTTTAACAATCCATCCATTAAAAAAAAGCCTGAAAAACAACAAAAATCAGAGCAAAAAGAAAGCTCTTCATCTTAAGAGAAATAAAAAATGTAGCTAAAGTAACATTCTGCCGTCCGAGATAAAGCTAAATCTAAATGTGATCCAATTTTTCCTTATCCCTCATTCCTCATCCCTCATCCCTTAAAAAGATGCCCTTTGACCTATACGACCCCGAAGAATTTTATGACGAACTATTTGTAGCCATTGGCAAGCCGCGATCGCATTCGGTCTCTTTGGTCAAACATATGGCTAGTTTAGGTATAGAGCAACTAGAACAACAGCGACTAACAGCAGAGATTGCTCTTTTCAAGCTGGGAGTGACTTTCAATGTATATAGTGATGATCGCGGCGTAGAAAAAATCTTTCCTTTTGATATTATTCCTCGCATTATCCCCTCGAAAGAATGGTCAAATCTGGAAACAGGTCTCAAGCAGAGAATTCAAGCCCTCAATCTATTTTTAAATGATATTTACGGCGAACAAAAAATAGTTAAAGATGGTAAAATTCCCGCAGAAATCATTGAGACAGCTTCCGGGTTTCTCAAGCCTTGTATTGGAGTTAAACCCCCAGGAGGGATTTGGTGTCATATTACGGGGACAGATTTGGTCAGAGATAAAGATGGGGCATGGTATGTATTAGAGGATAATTTGCGATCGCCTTCTGGAGTTTCCTACGTGCTAGAAAATCGTCGCGTCATGAAAAGCACCTTCCCCGAGATCTTTCAGACAATGGCCGTCGAGCCCGTCGATGACTATCCTAGTCAATTGCTCGAAACCTTATTAAATCTGGCACCGTCCCAGTTACCAAACCCCACAGTAGCGGTGCTGACTCCTGGTATTTACAACTCAGCCTATTACGAGCATTCCTTTTTGGCTCAACAAATGGGAGTTGAGTTGGTTGAAGGTCGAGATTTGGTAGTGGCAGATGGCTATTTGCAAATGCGAACTACCAAAGGATTGCGTCGGGTTGATGTTGTTTATCGTCGCATCGATGACAATTTCCTTGATCCTTTGGCCTTTAATCCCGACTCATTACTAGGAGTCCCAGGATTGATGGAAGTCTATCAACAGGGCAAAGTTGCACTAGCTAATGCTCCAGGTACAGGAGTTGCTGATGATAAAGTTGTCTATGCTTATGTTCCTGAGATGATTCGATACTATTTGGGTGAAGAGCCAATTTTGGCTAATGTTCCCACCTATCTTTGTTGGCGAGACAGCGATCGCGAGTATGTACTAAATAATTTAGAAAATCTAGTAGTCAAAGCAGCCAATGAAGCTGGAGGCTATGGTATGCTCATTGGGATTAAATCTACAGCCGCCGAGCGAGAAGAATTTGCCCAAAAAATTATTGCCCAACCTCGCAACTATATTGCCCAACCAACCTTGAGTTTATCTCGGGTTCCGACGGTGATTGATGGCAAAGTCGAAGGCAGACATGTTGATTTGCGCCCTTATATTCTCCATCGTGGAGAGGAAATTTATGTTCATCCAGGAGGGTTAACTCGCGTTGCTCTTAAGAAAGGCTCTTTAGTTGTTAATTCTTCCCAAGGAGGAGGAAGTAAAGATACTTGGGTCTTGAATAAATGATGAGGGATGAAGGATGAGGGATGAGGAGAAAGGCAATTATTTTTTAGTTTGTTTTTGTTTTACTTTTTTGACAGAGGTAATGAAAATGGCTGTTAATTCTGAGGCTTCTATAAGAAGACTTTTAAGTTTCGCTTCTGATACTAAATTAGATTCGATAAGTAACTCTAACCAGTACACGGTTTCCTCTAATTCTTGTAATCCAGTTTCGATTTTGCTGATAAATTCGGCATTTGAGCGACTGCGAAAAGCTTCTCGATAATGTGCTCCCACTGAAGTTCCCGATCTCAAAACTTGTTTTCCAATCACTTGTGCCACTGTTGAAGAAGATGGTAAGGACGAATAAAGACGAATTATCCTCAAAGCAAATTTTTTTGTCCTCTGTCTCAAATCCTGTGCCATATACCCAAGTTTCTAAATCTAAGGAGTCCCTCTTAAATTTGTTATGCCCAAAATTTAAACTTTCCTTATCCCTCTCTTGGTCAGCGTTCCCTTGCGTCTTACGCCGACGCGGGGTCTGACCGCTCATCCCTCATCCTTTATCCTTTATCCCTCATCCCTTATTTTTATATGTTGAGTAGAGTAGCTGATTCAATTTATTGGTTAAATCGTTATATAGAGCGAGCTGAAAATATAGCTCGTTTTATCGATGTCAATCTTAATTTAATGCTAGATTTACCCGCCGGGGTCGTCCAACAATGGCATCCTTTAGTTGCTGTCACAGGAGACATGGAGTCATTTAGCGATCGCTATAAAGAAGCGAATAGTGAAAATGTTATTCAATTTCTGACCTTTGATGAAACTTATCCCCATTCAATTTTTTCTTGTCTTAAAATAGCTAGAGAAAATGCACGATCAATTCGCGAAGTTATTTCTTCGGAAATGTGGGAGGAAGTTAATTCTTTTTATTTAATGCTCAAAGAAGGCTCAACATCTACTTCTCTGAGTACTTTGCCGACATTTTTTAGTCACGTCAAAATGGCAAGTCATCGTTTTGCAGGAGTGATGGATGCGACCATGTCCCATAATGAAGGTTGGCATTTTGGTCAGATGGGAAGATTGCTAGAAAGAGCTGATAAGACTGCTCGAATCTTGGATGTGAAATATTTTCTGCTGTTGCCTTCTGCTGAATGGGTGGGTACGCCATTAGATCGTATTCAATGGATATCTTTGCTCAAATCGGCTAGTGCCTATGAGATGTATCGCAAATGTCAACATCATATTACCCCCAGTTGTGTAGCAGAATTTCTGATTTTAGATCGTAAGTTTCCGCGATCAATTTATTTCTGTTTATGGCAAGCAGAGCAATGTCTTCATGAAATTACCCAGACTCCTACTGGTAGTTGGTGTAATAGGGCAGAAAGAGCTTTAGGTAAATTGGGTTCTCAACTGGGATATCTAACTATCGACGATATTATTGAGTCTGGTCTACATGAATTTTTAGACCAAATGCAAAATTCCATTAATCAAGTGGGCAATGAAATCTATACAAGTTTTATCGCGCTAGGTGATTCTTACTGTGCTCTACCAAATCAGTCATCAAACAACATACAGTTTCAGTCAAGCAGTTCTACTCAAACCACATATTCTTAGATTATGCCCTCGCTCTGATTCTTTTAACCAACTTCAGCAGTTTGCTCTCTCGGTACAACCTGAACCAGAAGGTAGATCTGATCTTGTCGATTTAGATGGCAATAATATCATTAAACTTTGGTTTGCAAACCCGACGGAACAATTAAATATTCAGATCTCAGCCCAAGTAGCAACTAGTTGCTCTAATCCTTTTAACTATCTTCTTGAACCTTGGGCGATGTCTTTACCTTTTGATTACCCCGGTTCTCTATTACGGCAATTAGATCCCTATTTAAAACCTTATGGCTTCGTAAACGATAGTTGCGCTTTAGAATTAGCTCAAGATATTTTTGCTGCTGCTCAAGGAAATACTTTAGATTTTCTGTTCACTTTAAATCAACGTATTTATCAAGAATGCGAATATATCATTAGGCAGTCTGGGGCCGCCTTTCCCGCAGGTATCACTTGGCGACGCAAACAAGGTTCTTGTCGTGATTATACGGTGTTATTTATTGAGGTTTGCCGCGCAATGGGAATTGCTGCGAGGTTTGTTAGTGGCTACCAAGAAGGTGATGAGGAGCAACAGAATAGAGATTTACATGCTTGGGTAGAAGTTTATTTACCTGGTGCGGGTTGGCGAGGTTACGATCCTACTCTGGGTCTGGTGGTTAGCGATCGCCATATTCCCCTAGCTGCCAGTGCAATTCCCGACTATGCGGCCCCTGTGGTCGGTTCTGTGATAGCTCTCAAAACTGGTCAGAATATTACCTCTCAGATGGAAGCTCAAATCTCAATTGTTTTCAATTAGCTTTAAGCTTTAAGCTCTAAGCCCTAGGCTTTTTTTGATTTCTCAATTCACAGTAAAAAAACATTATTTTCTCCATATAAGTACTGAAACATTATTAAATACAACTAGATAAAATTAGCCGGTCTATTAATAGAAATTCAGTAGTTTTCCGATTGTTTAAAATAAATTTAAAGTCTTATCATATTAGATAAATAAGTTATTAATTTCTCAAAAACTTTTTAAAACTATGATTACTGGAATTTTAAGTGGTTTGGGTGTGATTTTAGCTCCCTGTGTAGGTTTTGTTACTGTGGGAACTATTGGCTTAGATATTGCCTTGGGCGCAGATATAGCTTTGATCTTAATCGCGATCGCAATGTATATTAACCACAATGACAGAATGTCCAACATTTGTTGATCAAGACTAAGTAACTGATAACTGTTTACTGATTAAAGTCCTAAATCCACTGCTACACGATGACCACAGGCAAACCCAGAAAAGGCCACGGCATTGAGCCCTTGACCAGGAAAAGTGCTATCGCCTACACAATAAAGTTGAGGAATTCCTGTGCGATTAAACGGCATACCCAATAATCCCGCAAGTTTACGGCTAGGAATCGGGCCATAGGTCCCATCCTCTCGACCGAGAAAGCGTCGATGAGTGCGAGGCGTCCCCACTTCTTGATAATCTAAGCCCGCACTTAATCCTGGAAAAATAGTTTCTAGACGATGGATCAAATGCTCAGCTGCTGCTTCTTTTTTCTCTTGATAGGCTTGAGGTGATAAGCCCTGCCAATCTTCGATCCAACTGGGGGTAAAAGTATGAATAATATGATGTCCTGCTGGGGCGAGATCAGGATCTAATAGAGTAGGAATCGAAACAAATATTGTCCCCTCGGGGTTTTCCATGTTATTCCATTCTTCCAGCAAAATATGATGACATTCTGTCCCAATGGGTAAAACCTCGGCCTTGACTCCTAGATGTAAACTCAGAAAACTAGGAGATTTTTGATAACGTTTTTGCCATCTTTTTTCTTTGGCTGGCATCTTGTCAGGAGATAATAATTTCTCAAAAGTATCCCAACGAGTAGCATTCGAGACAATGCGTTTGGCATAATATTCTTTGCCGTTGACAAGTTTGACCCCAACTGCCTTGCCATTTTCTAATAAAATTTCTTTTACTCTTGCTTTGTACTGAATTTCTCCACCAGATTTTTCCAGTCCTGTAGCTAGTTTTTGAGCGATTTGACCTACTCCCCCTTTGGGATAGTTAATACCTCCATAATGGCGATCGGAAAATACCATGCCTGCATTAATTGCTGGGGTGTGAGATGCAGGCATCACTGACCAACAATAGCATTCCATATCGATAAATTTTAGAAGTTTTGGGTCTTTGATATGGCGGCGGGCAATATCTCCTGTGTTCTGCGGCAAATATTTTACTAAACCCAGACAACTTAGAGGATGCTGAAAAAATACTCGCATCAAGTAGCCAATTTCTTCTAGAGACAGTAACTCCATGGAGTTGAGGCAGTTGAAGATATTCCAACATTCACCATAAAAGCGACGAATGCCCTTTTCTTCGTGGGGAAAAATCGCAATTAGCTCTTGCAAAAATTTTTCATAGTCGCGATGAACTTTTAATTCTAGGCCATCAGGCAAGTGATAATGAATTTGTACCGGATCAACCATCGTTTCGATGCTCATTCCCACAGCGTCCAAGGCGCGAGTCAGCAAGTTGGTTGTGCCTTTTTCGCCAAAACCAAAGATCATTGATGCGCCAACATCGAAGCGATATCCTTCCCGCTCAAAATATCCAGCACTTCCTCCAGGAATCAGATAACTTTCTAAGACGAGAACTTTAGCTTTCTTGGCTGCTAACTGCGTGGCCGTTACTAAACCTCCAATCCCAGAGCCAATAACAATTACGTCATAATCTTCAGTTCGGGAAACTTCTGCTGTCGCGCTCATAAACTACCAGTCTTTAAAATTTCTTTAATATTTGCTAAATATATAGTTTACAACCAAAAAAACTATCGTTGTACAATCACATCGCGATTAGTGTTGAGCTATAAGCTTTTTTAATTACTTTAGTTTAACTATATTCTCAAATGTCAAAGATTTGCTGCAAATCACGAGGAGAAGAATTGCTCTAAAATGCAATGAGTTTGTGAAATCTGACCCTAAATAATGCTGAAATTTACCAAACCTTTTTATCCTCTATTACTTGCTGCCGTTAAAAGTGATCCAGAAACTGCTCATCGCCAACTATTAGATAGCCTAACTAAGCTGGAAGCTGCTCGCGATCGCCCATGGGGAAAACTAGCAATTCAACAATTGGAAAATTCTTTTACGCTGCAAGATGCTCGTCTCCAACAAAATCTATGGGGCATGAATTTTCCCAACATCTTTGGCTTAGCAGCAGGTTTTGATAAAGATGGGACAGCAGCAGGCATTTGGGATAGCTTTGGGTTTGGGTTTGCTGAATTGGGGGCGGTTACCTATCATGCTCAACCAGGAAATCCTCGTCCTCGAATGTTTCGCCTCCCAGAAGACAAAGCAGCTTTAAATCGCATGGGAGCCAATAGTCTCGGGGCGGCAGTCATGGCCGATACTCTGGCGCAAATTTGGCAAAGAAAAGCCCGTAGTATTCCCATTGGCATCAATTTATGTAAGTCCAAGATTGCTAATTTGGAAGATGCGGCACAAGATTATGTGGATAGTTTTAAACTTTTACAAGACACTGCTGATTACTTTGTCATTAATGTGAGTTCTCCCAACACTCCGGGATTGCGATCGCTACAGTCGGGAGAACAACTAGAACCAATATTAGCGGCATTACAAGAAGCTAATACCAAGAAACAGCCGATCCTAATTAAAATTGCCCCAGATCTTGATTGGGAAGAAATTAAAGATATTCTTGATTTAGCACTCAAGTATCAATTAGATGGTGCGATCGCAACTAATACCACAATTCGCCGAGATGGCTTAAAAACTCAAATCCTTAAGGAAACAGGTAATTCCATTACAGAAGAAGCTGGGGGAATTAGTGGTAAACCTGTAAAAGAAAGATCTACTGAGGTAATTGGCTTTATTTATCAAGAAACAGGCGGTAAATTGCCAATTATTGGAGTTGGCGGCATTTTTAATGCTCAGGATGCTTGGGATAAAATTGTTGCAGGAGCGAGTTTATTACAGGTCTATACTGGCTGGGTTTACCAGGGCCCTTGGATGGTCAAGGATGTTTTATCAGGAGTGTTGCAGCGCGTCGAAAGTGCAGGGTTAGAACATATTAATGATGCAGTGGGCTTGAAATATAGACAGGAGGGTTTGTAGCACAGCCTCAGAAAAGCTCCCTTGGCAATTATTTGAGAAACTCACTTGTAAAGTAACTTTCTACTTGTTATTATGGTTCAGGTCTTGAAAAGGCTAGTGAATTTCGGAAATTAGTCTTTGCGAAAATTATTTTCTGGTTTTGCCCTTGTAGCTCAGTGGTAGAGCGCACCCTTGGTAAGGGTGAGGTCACGAGTTCAATCCTCGTCAAGGGCTTATTATATAACAAGGGTTTCAGCACTCTACTCGCGGATGTAATTACTCGCTACCAGAAAGGGCAAAGCGTTCTCTATTTTGCTTTGACTCCTCACTGAATATCTACAGTCTTAAAACTATATCGAGATGTGATTTTGTTGGAAGTTCCTTTTACCTCTCTTCCAGAATCACAGAAGGGCATAAGATTCTACTATAGGGATTAACTCTTCCAGGGCAACGCCTTTATCTGGCAAGGTTAAATCTAACTTTTCTTTGAGGACATTAGGCGTTTGATAATCGACAACTTTTGAATTACTTGCTAAATATTTGCCTATTACAACAACTGCTTGATTTAGAGTTTTTCTAAATTTTCCATCCAATTATTCTAAAATAGAACTCTACATAGATTTGCAGGAAATCATGAAAAATTTCCCATATCAAAAAATATTGTCAGTTCTTGTTTTAACAATATTGATTTCCCTCATGATTATTAGCACCACTAACCTAAACGTTGTTGGTCAATCAACGACGGGTCTTAATGCAGAAATTAGTAGTTTAAGATCCAGAGTTAATCGTTTGGAATCAGAAATTAGAAGATTGGGTCGCTCTAGTAATTTACCCACCAGCCCCAGAGAACCTAATCCTCCACGGACTGGTTCCCCTGCTGAGATTAACGGCAACTTAGTTGGTAGTAGTGATCCTCTATTCGAGAGATTTGCTACTTTGTTAATCGAATTAAAAGAAGATGTTCGAGATCTCAATCGAAGATTGACTGAAGTTGAAACTCAAATAAATTAGGTTTGAGGTTTTAGGTGGTAGGTTTTAGGTTGAACTTGGAGATTTCCAAGGCAACAAGATTACGAGTATCAGAGTTGCTATATACAACGTCAGTTCGACGAATTTTCCTTTTGATTAAGTTTCCCAAGTTGAACCACGAAGTAATAGGCTTTTCCCTAGATCCCCAAATCCCCAAATCCCCAAATCCCTAAGTCCCTATTCAAAACTAGTAAATTTTGTACTCATCGAACTCACGTTATATACAAGTAATCAATCTATCAAACTTAAGGCTTTCTCTAAACGAAGTTTATCCCATCCTTTTTGATGCAATAATAACCAAGATTGAGTCAAATCAGGACCATGCATTTCGCCAGTCAACCCAGCACGCAAAGATCGCATTACTAGACCTTTTTTCACTTTAAGACCTTTAGTAACTTGCTTGATAATGGCTTTAGCCTCATCAGCTCCCAAAGTTTCCGCTTCATCTAGGGCTGTGATCACTCCTGAGAGAATATCACTCACATTTTCTTGCTTGAGAAACGCGATCGCCTCATCTGTATAGGCAACGGATTCAGCAAAAAACATTTTGGTTTCTGATACCCCATCACTAAGCCGATTTAAGCTAGGAGCAATCATAGCCGCGAGACTTTCTAGCCAAGAGCGATCGCCTTCTAAATCTATTGAATAACCAGCATCTTGCCAATAGGGAATTAATAATTCCACTAGCTCGCCCGCAGGAATTTGATGAAGATACTGACTATTAATCCAATCAAGTTTCGCCCAATCAAATTTGGCTCCTGCCTTGTTCACTCTCTCCAACTCAAACTTTTCAGCGGCTTGCTCTAGAGTAAAAATTTCTTCAGTAGAATCGGGGGGAGTCCAGCCCAAAAGAGCCATATAATTAGCCAAAGCAACTGGTAAAAACCCCATTTTCCGAAAATCATCAATCGAAGTTACACCATCTCTTTTAGAAAGTTTTTTCCCTTCTTCATTAAGAATGAGCGGTGTATGAGCAAAAACAGGGATATCTGCCCCCAATGCTTCATAAAGTAAAATTTGTTTCGCTGTATTGGCAATATGATCTTCTCCCCGAATAACATGGTTAATCTCCATATCCATATCATCAACCACTACCGCCAAATTATAGAGGGGTTGACCAATGCCATCGCTTTCTCCAGCACGTGCTATTACCATGTCCCCCCCTAAGTCGCTACCTTTCCATAACACACGACCTCTGACCGCATCTTGCCAACTAATTTCGCGATCGTCATCAATTTTAAATCTGATCACAGGTTTGCGTCCTGCTGCTGCGAAATCTGCCTTTTCTTGTTCGGTTAAATTACGATGACGATTATCATAACGGGGCGCTAAACCATTAGCTTTTTGTTCTGACCGCATTTGGTCTAGTTCTTCGGTCGTGCAATAACAAAGATAGGCTAAATCTTGATCTAAAAGAGTTTGAATTGCTGCCTGATATTTATCTAAACGCTGCGTTTGAAAAAATGGCCCCTCGTCCCAGTTCAAACCGAGCCATTCTAGTCCTGATTTAATATTTTCTGTATATTCTGGTCGCGATCGCGCCTTATCAGTATCTTCGATGCGTAAAATAAACTTACCGTTCTGATGCCTTGCATAGAGCCAATTAAAAACGGCAGTCCGCGCCGTCCCAATATGTAAATTTCCCGTTGGGGAAGGAGCAATTCTCACTCTAACAGTCGTCACAGAACACCTCTTACTTTTTTTGCGTACAATCCCCCATTGTATCTTTCAGAGTTCACTTGTAGGCTTAACAATTTACTTGCCAAATCAAAAAACCATTATCCTATTAGAGAGCAGCTTGGTTTATTTGGTGACCTATCATGACTTTAACTACTTATAAATGGTCAGTAGAACAATGGCATAAATTAGTTGAATCTGGATTATTAGAAGGGAAATCAGTTGAGTTACTAGAAGGAGAAATTGTTGCAATGAGTCCAGAAGGAATTCCCCATAGTTATACCAACGACAGTGTTGTTAAATACTTAAGGAAGCTCCTAGAAGGATTAGCAGATGTTAGAGAGTCACATCCCATTACTCTAGATAATTCCGAACCTGAGCCTGATATCGCTATCGTACGCCTACCAGAAACTACTTATCGTAATCATCATCCTTATTCCCAGGATATTTATTGGTTAATTGAAATTTCTAATAAAACATTGAAAATAGATTTAGAACAAAAATCTAAAATTTATGCTCGTAATGAAATTGCTGAATATTGGGTGATTGATTTAGCAAACAAGAAACTAATTGTTCATACCCAACCCAAAGGTGAAAAGTATTTACAAATTGTTGAATATAAATTGGGAAAAGTTACGCCTCAAGCATTTGTCAATCTTGAGGTTTCATTAAACAAACTTTTATTATTTTGATGGTGATGAGTTATCAATTTTCTGAGCTTTCTGCACTCTACAAGAGTACTTTACTAGAGAATGTAATTCCTTTTTGGGAAACAAATTCCCTTGACTGGTCTCATGGTGGTTATTTCACCTGTTTAGATAGAGAAGGCAAAGTTTACGATACTGATAAATTTATCTGGTTACAAAATCGGCAGTTATGGACTTTCTCCATGCTCTACAATCGATTAGATAAGAAAGAAAGCTGGCTCAAGATTGCTCATCACGGTGCAAAATTTCTAGCAGAGAAGGGCAGAGATTCTGAAGGGAACTGGTATTTTTCCTTAAACCAAGCAGGAGAACCTTTAGTTCAACCCTACAACATTTTTTCTGATTGTTTTGCGGCGATGGCCTTTAGCCAATATGCTTTAGCCTCCGGAGAAACTTCAGCCCAGGAAATTGCGTTGCAAGCTTACAAGAATGTTCTGCGTCGTCAAAAAAATCCTAAAGGAAAATATAACAAAACTTTTCCTGGAACTAGAAA
The DNA here is from genome assembly GCF_000332055.1 of Xenococcus sp. PCC 7305. GTDB lineage: Bacteria > Cyanobacteriota > Cyanobacteriia > Cyanobacteriales > Xenococcaceae > Xenococcus. The sequence goes on from NZ_ALVZ01000127.1 coordinate 23,538, forward strand.
TCTCAAAAGCCTAGCTGTACCAATGATTTTAGCGAATCTTTCTCTAGAAATGGATTGGCTTTTGCATAGTGAGCAACTTGAGGAAATTTTGGATAATACAGTGCAGGAAATCATGACAGATTTTATAGATCCCGAACTAGGATTGATGTACGAAAATGTTACGCCCGATGGTTCTTTTATGGACTGTTTTGAAGGCAGATTAATTAATCCTGGTCATGGCATTGAAGCAATGTGGTTTGTCATGGATATTGCCCGTCGTCGTCAGGATACGAAATTAATTAATCAAGCTGTAGATATCATGCTCAATATTCTCAATTTTGGTTGGGATACTAAATATGGGGGCATTTATTATTTTTTGGATCTTAAGGGTCATCCCCCGCAACAATTAGAGTGGGATCAAAAATTATGGTGGGTTCATTTAGAATCTCTAGTTGCCTTAGCAATGGGTTATGGTCTAACTCAAAGAGCAGAATGCTGGCAATGGTATCAAAAAGTTCATGATTACACTTGGCAACATTTTCCCGATTCCGACAATGGGGAATGGTTTGGTTATTTGAATCGTCGTGGGGAAGTTTTGCTTAATCTCAAGGGCGGTAAATGGAAAGGCTGTTTTCATGTCCCGAGAGGTTTATATTTATGCTGGCAGCAATTTTCGGATTCTGCGACCAATAAATAAACCACAAAAAAAGAGCTAGCAACTATTGACTAGCTCTTTTGTATTTAAAACGAAGGCAGAAGAATGAAGGCAGAAGGCAGAAGGTAACTGGCATAGTGGGAGAATTAGACTCACCACTATGCCCTGTTCCACTTAAAGAAGTGGAGGAATT